>CAYUVJ010000131.1:0-6603 GCA_964447955.1 uncultured Gemmatimonadota bacterium | reverse complement strand
AACCTCTTCACCCAGCGGGCCTCGGAGGGTGGGGCCATCTTCATGTCGACCCATACCCTGGCCGCGGCCGAGGAACTGTGCGACCGGATCGCCATCATCCAGGACGGGGAGATCATCGCCCAGGGGACGCTGGACGAGCTTCGGGCCAAGGCTGGGATGGGAGACGAGCAGGGGGCTCGGTTGGAGGCGGTCTTCCTGAAGCTGACCACCGACGAGGACATAGAGGAAGTCATCCATGCCCTCCGGATCTGAGCCGGTCCCCCGTCGCGGGGCCGGCCCCCGGACGCTCCACCGCGAAGTGGCCCAACTGCTGCGCCCGAAGTGGCAGAGCATGCGCAACCGGATGCGCTTTCGGGAGGAGGGGGACCTGGGGCGCTCGCTCATCCTGCTGGTGCTGGTGGTCGGTTTCTGGGTAGGGATCTACCTGGTCTTCTCCAACTTCCTATATCAGTTCCGGATCATCGAGGAGTTCGGGGATATCCTGCCGGGCAAACTGCTCAGCATGATCTTCCTGCTCTTCCTGGGGACCCTCATGTGGTCGGCCCTGCTGACCAGCTTCGGGGTCTTCTTCCTGAGCGGGGACCTGCAGCTGCTGCGCAGCGCCCCGGTCTCGGAGAGCGCCCTCTATCTGGCCCGGCTGGCGGAGACCACCCTCAACGCCTCCTGGATGGTCCTGCTCTTCGGGCTCCCCGTCTTCATCGCCTATGGGGTCGTCTTCCGGGGGGACGTCGTCTTCTACCTAATCGTGGCGGTGGCCAACCTCTCCTTCGTGCTCATCCCGGCCGTGCTGGGAGTGGCGCTGACCATGGTGCTGGTCAACCTCTTCCCGGCCCAGCGGGCCAAGGACGTCCTGATGGTGGTCAGCCTGATCTTCTTCGGCGGGCTGATCGCGGTCTTCAGGGTGCTTCGCCCCGAGCGGCTCCTCGACCCCGACTCCTTCACCAGCATGGTCGACTTCTTCCGGGCCATGCAGGCGCCGCTCTCCCCGCTGCTGCCCAGCCAGTGGGCGGCCGAGGCGATCTCCACATACCTGGTCGGCACCCTGGTCTACGACCCGTTCTGGCTGGCCCTGCTGGTGCTCTCGGCGGGCGCCGCGGTGGTGCTTGGGATGTGGCTGAGCGAGCGGAGCTACGACTACGGCTTCACCAAGACCCAGGAGGTGCGCCGGCACCGGCTCACCCGCAGTCCCCTGCTCGACCGTCTGGTGGCGCTCTACAGCCTCTTCTGGAGCCGCCAGCTCAAGGAGATGATCAGCAAGGACGTGAAGACCTTCCTGCGGGACATCACCCAGTGGTCCCAGTTCTTCCTGCTCGCCGCCCTGGTGGTGATCTACGTCTACAACTTCCGGGCCCTGCCGCTGGCGGACAACCTGTACCTCCCGACCTTCTACCTGACCCACCTGGTGGCTTTCTTCAACATGGGGCTGGCCGGGTTCACGGTCTCGGCGGTCGCGGCCCGTTTCGTCTTCCCGGCCGTCAGTCTGGAGGGTCGGGCCTTCTGGCTGGTCCGCTCCAGCCCGCTGGGGCTCAAGGGGTACCTGTGGAGCAAGTTCTGGATCTCCTTCTTCCCCCTGCTGCTGCTCGGGGAGACCCTGATCGTGCTGACCAACTTCTTCCTGGGGGTGCACCCGGTGCTGGCCTGGACCGGGGCGGTCTTCATCCTGCTGATCACCCTGGGGGTGATCGGCCTGGGAGTGGGTGTGGGGGCGACCTATCCCCGCTTCAACTGGGAGAACGTCAGTCAGATCCCGGCCGGCTTCGGCGGGACCATCTTCATGGTCCTGGCCCTCTCCTTCGTGCTCGTCCTGCTGGTCATCATGTGGGGGCCGCTGTACGGGATCATGATCCCTCTCACCCGAGGACGGGTCGTCCCTCCAGAGGTGCTCACCGGAGCGGCGGTCAGCGGACTGCTGGTCGTGCTCGTCTGCCTGGGGGCCTTCCTGCTCCCCATGGAGTTCGGCCTGCGCCGGCTGGCCGACCGGGAGGTCTGGTGAGCGGGGATCGGGAGACCGGCCGGGGAACCCACGAAAGACAGGTTCGTATGAGAATCCAGATACCGGGTCGGTCTCTTCTTCCCTTCCTGCCGGTCGTCCTGCTGCTGGCGGCCTGCGGCGGGGAACCGAGTCCGAAAAAACTGCTTGATAAGAGCGCTGAGATTCCCGAGCTATATGCCTTCGGATCGCGCTATGTGCCCCTCTGGCGGGCGGCGATGGCCGACAGCGACGCCACCGACCTCATCGCCAATGCCCGTGAACTGGCCCGGGTCAAGCAGCTCATCGCCCGACTCGATGTGCCGGAGCGCATCCGACTTCAGCGCTCCGAATGGGAGACCAACCAGCGGCTTTTCAGCCGGGCGGTGGACTACCTGCTGGTCGTCCTCGGCGAGAGCCGGGACGGGGTTTCGGACCCTAAGGCGTTTCGCCAGGCGGTCCAGGCGGTCTACGACTGGTGGTACTTGCTGGTGGACCTGCTCTGAGCGGACGTCCATCGCACTCCCGGCGGTCCGCTATGGCGGAGTGCGATCCAGGATGAGAACCGTCTGAGAAAGGAACGACGGCCGTGATCAGCGTCGAAGGACTCACCAAGCGGTACGACGGTACCGTGGCGGTGGATGGGATCTCCTTCCAGGTCGAACAGGGGCAGATCCTGGGCTTCCTGGGACCGAACGGGGCCGGGAAGACCACCACCATGAAGATCATCACCTGCTACATGCCCCCCACCTCGGGGGATGTGGTGATCGACGGACAGTCGGTACTGGAACACTCCCTGGAGATCCGCCGCCGGCTCGGCTATCTGCCCGAGCACACCCCGCTCTATGATTTCATGCCGGTACTCGACTACCTGGAGTTCGTGGCCGAGATGCGCGGGCTTGAACTCTCGGCCCGGCCACGCCGCATCCGGGAGATGATCGAGGTCTGCGGCCTGGGCGAGGTGCTGGCCCGGGACATCGGTGAGCTCTCCAAGGGCTACCGTCAGCGGGTCGGACTGGCCCAGACGCTCATCCACGACCCCGACCTGGTCATCCTAGACGAGCCGACCTCGGGTCTCGACCCCAACCAGATCGTCGAGATCCGCTCCCTCATCCGGGAGATCGGCCGGCAGAAGACCTTGATCCTCTCCACCCACATCCTGCCCGAGGTCACCGCCACCTGCGACCGGGTCATCATCATCAACCGCGGCCGCCTGGTGGCCGATGGCCGCCCCGACGAGCTGGCCGGCAGTCTGCACGGGCGTCAGCACCTGCGGGTCGGTTTCGCGACCGGCGAGAGCTTGGAACCGGCTCCGATCGCCGTCGAACTCGGTCGGGTCCCGGGGGTGGCGAAGGTGGGTACCCCGGTCGCGGAGGGACCGCTGACCCTGATCGAACTGGAGAGCGCCAAGGAGACCGACCCGCGACTCGAGATCTTCCGCCTGGCCGCCGCCCGGGGCTGGCCGCTGGCCGAACTGCACCTCGAGCGTTCCTCGCTCGAGGACATCTTCCGTGAACTCACTGTCGGCGCCGAGACCGAGAGCGGCTCGGGCCGGTCCGCCCGAGGAGGACCGTGATGATCAAGTCGCTCGTCATCGACCGGGGAGGGAACGTCTGGGCTCTCTACAAGAAAGAGGTGAAGGCCTACTTCAACTCCCCGGTCGCCTACATCGTGATGGCTGTCTTCCTGCTGCTGGCCGGCTGGTTCTTCACCAGCGACCTCTACCTGGTGGGTCAGGCCAGTCTGCGCACCTTCTTCGAGGTCGGCCGCCTGATCTTCATCTTCTTCGTGCCGGCCGTCACCATGCGCCTGCTGGCCGAGGAGCAGGCCAGCGGGTCGCTGGAGCTGCTCGTGACCTACCCGGTCACCGATGCCGAGATCGTACTGGCCAAGTGGCTGGCCTCGCTGACCCTGCTGGCCGTCACCCTGGCCTTCACCCTGGTCTATCTCTTCACCCTGGTGGTCCTGGGCAACCCTGACGAAGGTGCGATCTTCGGCGGCTATCTCGGTCTTCTGCTGCTGGGTGGGGCCGGCTCGGCCATCGGACTGTGGGCTTCAAGCCTGAGCCGCAATCAGGTGACGGCCTTCGTGCTCGCTTTCACCGTCCTGTTCGTGCTCTTCATGCTGGGTAACCTGCTGATCTTCATGCCTCCTGGACTCGGGGCGGTAGCCGAGTATGTCTCCTTCGCCGCCCACCTGGACAACCTCTCACGCGGCGTCATCGACAGCCGCGATCTCCTCTACTGGGTCTCGCTGACCCTGCTCGGTCTCGGTCTGGCCATCGAGCGGCTCAGCGACCGGACGGCGTGAGGGAGCAAGGACGATGAACGGACAGATCAGCGAACGCGACATCAGCCGGGTCCGCCGGACCCGCCGGATCGACCTGCTCCTCTTCGCCGGCATCCTGGTGGTGCTCAACGTGCTGGGGACCAGCGTCTTCTTCCGTCTCGACCTCACCGGTCGTCGGATATACAGCCTGAGCCAGGCCAGCCGCGACGTGGTCCGGGGCCTGGGGGACCGGCTGACCATCAAGGCCTACTTCAGTGACGACCTGCCGGCCCAGTTCGCGGCCAACGCCCGCTACCTGCGGGACAAACTGGCCGATTACAAGGCCTGGAGCCGCGGGATGATCCACTACGAGTTCACCGACCCGGCCGGAGACGAGGCGGTCCAGCAGGAGGCCGCCCAGTTCGGGATCCAGCCGGTCGCGGTCCAGGTGGTCGAGCGGGACAAGATGGAGGTCAAGCAGATCTACATGGCGCTGGCCTTCATCTACGAAGGTCGGAGTGAGACCATCCCGCTGGTTCAGGAGATCGACGGACTGGAGTACGACATCACCACCACCATCCGGCGGGTCAGTATGGCCGAGTTGCCGGTGGTCGCCTTCCTTTCCGGACACGGTATGGCTACCCCGGAGGAGGGACTCAGCCGCTGGCAGGAACAGCTCCGCCAGCACTACCAGGTCCGTACGATCTCGCTGGACGGTTACCAGACCGTCCCTCCGGATGTCGCGACCCTGGTCCTGGCGGGCCCCACTTCGGGATTGACCGCCTGGGAGCGCTATGCCGTCGACCAGTTCATCATGAACGGGGGGAAGACCGCCTGGCTGCTGGATGCGGTCGATGCCGACCTGCAGCAGGCCCAGGAGGGGATGGCCTCTGAGCTGGACCTGGGCATGGACGCCTGGCTGGCCCATTACGGTATCCGGGTCCGTCCGGCCCTGGTCATGGACGGCGAGGCCACCATGATCCGAGTCTCCCAGCGGCAGGGGCTCTTCAACCTGCAGACCATGGTCCCCTATCCCTTCTTCCCCCGGATCTCCCGGTACGATGCCGACAATCCCCTGGTCAAGGACCTGCCCCCGGTCTCCTTCTTCTATGTCAGTCCGGTGGAGACCAAGCTGGCGGTCCCGGACTCGGTCAAAGCCTCGGTCTCCGACACCATCAACGTCTGGCCTTTCGAGACCCCCGAGCTGACGGTCCAGCCCATTGCCTTCACCAGCGAGGGTTCGAGTCTGCAGGAGGGTTTCTTCTTCATCCAGCCTAACGCGATGATGGGGCGGGCCGGATTCCAGGGAGGGCCGTATTCGGTCGGGGCGGTGGTCAGCGGGCGCTTCCGCAGCGCTTTCAGCAGCGCTCCGAGCACTCCCGACACCGTGGTCACCGCGCCCCAGGTGACCGGGCCGGTGGAGAGTCGGCTGGTGGTCTTCGGAGACGCCACCTTCGCCCGTGACGACTATGTCGGGGCCACCGAGGGGAACATGCAACTGCTGCTCAACCTGGTCGACTGGCTCGGGCAGGACGAAGCCCTCATCGGGATCCGCACCAAGGAGATCGACTACCGGCCGCTGGCCGAGGTCGGAGACGCCGCCCGGAGGGTGCTGAAGTGGGTCAACATCCTGGTGCCGCCCATCCTGGCCGTGCTGGCCGGGTTGCTCTGGTGGCGCTACCGTCGTCGTCGCAACGCGGGCCGTCTGGCGGCCTTCGCCACGCAGGAGGACTGAGCGATGGCTTCGAGCACGCGCAGACTGTTCATCATCTTCATCGCCCTGTTCGCTGTCACCACCGTCTGGAAGGTGCTCGAGCATCGCCGCACCACCGTCCGTGTCCGTCCCTTCACCCGGATCGCGGCCGAGGAGGTCACCCGGATCGAGATGGGGGGGCGCAGCCAGAACGTCGTGCTGGAACGCCAGGGAGACCGCTGGATGGTCGTCGAACCGCTGGTCTATCCGGCCGACCAGAACGCCGTGACCGGATTGCTGGAGCAGGCCGCCGGACTGAGTGTGGTCAACCTGGTCTCCGACAATCCGGCCAACCACGACCTCTACGAGGTCGGGCCCGATACCGGCGCCCTGGTCCGGCTGCTCGGCGGCCCCGATGGGGAGCGCAAGCTGCTGGACTTCTATGTCGGCAAGCTGACCAGTGACTTCGGGCACACCTACGTAAGGCAGTTCGGGAGCGACGAGGTCTACACTGCCCGGGGCATGCTGCAGGGCTACTTCAGCAAGACCGTCTCGGCTTGGCGGGACCACACCATCTGGGCGCTGGAGGCCGAAGGAATCCGGCGGGTCGAATTGACCAGCCCGGAGGCTACCTGGACCCTGACCCACCGCGACCTGGGCGGGGATCCGGACG
>CAYUVJ010000130.1:0-6667 GCA_964447955.1 uncultured Gemmatimonadota bacterium | reverse complement strand
TGGGCATCTTCAGCATGATGAACATCGAGATCAGCATCCAGATCGTGGCCGCCCAGCTGACCATCGTGGGGTACTCGCTCAACGACACCAACGTGGTGCTCGACCGGGTCCGCGAAGACCTGAAGCGCTACCGCCAGGAGAACTTCGACTGGATCATCAACCGGGCGCTCAACGAGACCTTGAGCCGGACCGTGATGACCTCGCTGACCACCTTCATCGTGGTCGTCGTGCTCTGGCTGGCCGGGGGCTCGGTCATCCACGACTTCGCCTTCGCCCTGATGGTCGGTGTCATCGTCGGGACCTACTCATCGCTCTTCGTGGCCGCCCCCATCATCGTGGAATGGCAGCACTGGAAGCCGCTGAACCGTGCCAAGAAGGCGCGCAAGTAGCCCGGATGTCTTGATCGACCCGGATGAAGACCGCGAGCGTCTGCGCCACCTGGCCGACCGTCTCGAGGGCCTCGTCACCGAGGCTCTCCACCCCGCCGCCTCCGATCTGGACACCCTGGACACACCGGCCCTGCTGGAACGCATGAACCGCGAGGACGCCGGGGTGGCGGGAGCGGTGGCGGCGGTGCTCCCGGCCGTGGCCGCAGCGGTGGACCGCATCGTGCCGGCCCTGGAGAGCGGGGGGCGGCTCTTCTACCTGGGGGCGGGGACCAGTGGACGTCTCGGAGTGCTGGACGCCAGCGAGTGCCCGCCCACCTTCGGGGTCGTGCCGGAAACGGTGACCGGGATCATCGCCGGTGGCCCCTCGGCCCTGGTCCGCTCCAGTGAGGGGATGGAGGACGACGGCGAGGCCGGCTGGCGCGACCTGGAGGGAGCGGGCGCCCGCTCCGGGGACGTGGTGGTGGGCATCACCGCCAGTACCCGGACGCCCTACGTGGTGACCGGGATGGCCCGGGCGAAGCAGCACGGGCTGACCACCATCTATCTGATGTGCAACGCCCGCCGGGAGACCGGAGTGGCCGCTGACGTGACCATCGCCCCGGTCCTGGGCCCGGAACTGCTGGCCGGCTCCACCCGGCTGAAAGCCGGCACGGCCACCAAGATGATCCTCAACATGCTCACCACGGCCAGCTTCGTACGACTGGGCCGGACCTATGGCGACCTGATGGTGGACCTGCGTCCGGTGAGCGATAAACTGCGGGCGCGGGCCCGCCGGATCGTCATGCTGGCCTGCGGGGTGGATTTCGAGGCCGCCGACGAGGCCCTGCGGGCGGTGGACGAACGGGTCAAAGCCGCTATCCTGGTGGTGCGGGGAGACCTAGAGCCGGAGGAGGCCATCGCGGCCTCGGCTTCGGATCGCGGGGTGAGGGAACTGCTGGGGGGGATCCCCCCGGCCCACGAGGGGAGACGATGATGACGCATGCCGCCGTGAAGACCGACAGGGCCCCCCAGGCCATCGGGCCCTACAGTCAGGCCCGGGTGGTCGAGATCGGACACGGCCAGCGGATGATCTTCACCGCCGGACAGCTCGGGCTGGTCCCGGCCACCGGCCAGCTGGCCGAGGGGGGGGTCGAGGCCCAGACCCGGCAGGCCCTGGACAACCTGACCGCCGTGCTGGAAGCGGCCGGGGCCGGCTGGGAGCAGGTGGTCAAGACGGTCATCTTCCTGGCCGACATGTCCGACTTCGGTCAGGTCAACCCGGTCTACGGGGAGTATGTGTCCGATCCGCCGCCGGCCCGTTCCACTGTGGCGGTCAAGGACCTCCCGCTGGGCGGACGGGTCGAGATCGAGGTGGTGGCGGTCGTCTGAGACCACGGCGGGTCCCTCCGCCGGTCCGACCGACACCCGCGAACGCACCATCAGAGCAGGAAAGGGGGTGAGAAGACGATGACGAGCGAACAGATCCGTCTGACCGCGATGGTCACCTGCGCCGGCTGAGCGTCCAAGCTGGGTCCGGCGGACCTGCAGAGGGTATTGGACCGACTCGAACCGGAGTCCCACCCCGATCTGCTGGTGGGGAGCGAGGGCTTCGCCGACGCCGGGGTGTATCGTCTGGATGAGAAGACCGCGCTGGTGCAGACCGTCGACTTCTTCACCCCCGTGTTGGACGACCCCTTCACCTACGGCGCCATCGCGGCCGCCAACAGTCTCTCGGACGTCTATGCGATGGGGGGACGGCCACTGACGGCGCTGGTCATCGCCTGCACTCCCCCCGGGTTCGACCTGGAGGCGCTGGCGGCCATCTTCGCGGGCGGCCAGAAGAAGGCCCACGAGGCGGGCGTGGTGCTGCTGGGCGGTCACACGGTCAAGGCCCCCGAGCTCAAGTACGGGCTGGCGGTCACCGGCGTGGTGCATCCCGACCGCGTAGTCACCAACGCCGGGGCGCGTCCCGGCGACGTGCTCTATCTGACCAAACCGGTCGGTACCGGGGTGATCACCACCGCCTTGAAGGAAGAGGACTGCCCGCCCGGTATCCTCCAGGGAGCGGTCGAGGTGATGCTCACCCTGAACCGGGCGGCCGCCGAGGCCATGGTCACCGCCGGGGCCAGCGCGGCCACCGATGTGACCGGCTTCGGCCTGCTGGGGCACGCCCACCAGCTGGCCCACACCAGCGGGGTGCGTCTGGCCATCGATCCCGACGCGGTCCCGGTGCAGCCCGGAGCGATCGAAGCGATCGCGGGTCGGCACATCCCCGGGGGATTGAACGCCAACCGGGACTTCGTGCAGCCCTGGCTGACGGTGGAATCAGCGGGTGAACGCCCTCCGGAACTCCTCTATGATCCGCAGACCAGCGGCGGCCTGCTCATCGCGATACCTGCGGAGCGGGCCCTGAGGCTGGCCGAGGAGCTTGCGGCCCGAGAGGTGGGAGTCCACCCGATCGGACGGGTCGAGGAAGGGCGGCCGGGACATATCGTCCTGCGCAGTTGAAGATCGGCACATGCGGGGGGATTGATGGGGCCTGGTGGTCCCCGAGGCCTTCAAAGCCTTCTGCCGGGCGTTCGTAGCGTCCGGGGTGGGTTCGATTCCCACCTCTCCCCGCCATCCTCCACCTGGGGAGGGAGCGACACCCCCATGAGCGATCCCGTGGCTGGCGGTCCGACCGTAATGATCGTCAACCCGGTGGCCGGTCGCGGCCTGACCCGGCGCCGGGAGAGCGAAGCGATCCGGGCCCTGGAAGCGGCCGGGCTGGAGTTCGAGGTGGAGCGGACCGAGGCCCCCGAGCATGCCACCGACCTGGCCCGCCGCGCGGTCGCCGCCGGAGCCCGGCGGATCATCGCCTGTGGTGGGGACGGGACCGTCCACGAAGTGGCCCACGGCATGTGGGACTCTGAAGCCGAGCTGGGCGTGCTCCCCTTCGGCTCGGGCAACGACTTCGCTCAGGCCCACGGGATCCCCAGCGACGTGGCGGGGGCAGTCGAGGTGCTCATGCACGGTCGGGAGGGGAAGACCGACGTCGGCCGCTTCGGTCAGCAGACCTTCGTCAACACGGTCGGGATCGGGTTCGACGCCGAGGTCAGTCTGGAGAGCCGCCGTATCCGCCACCTGCGGGGCGACCTGCTCTATCTGCTGGCCGTACTGCGCACCCTCAACCGTTTCCGGGGGATGCCCATGAGGATCGAGGCCCCCGGTCTCGAGCGGGACGACTTCACCTTCTTCATCACCGTGGCCATCGGTCAGCGGGAGGGGGGCGGGTTCAACCTCACTCCGGACGCACTGGTGGACGACGGTCTCTTCGACCTCTGCGTCGTGGACCAGATCTCCATCCCCCGTATCATCCAGCTCATCCCCAAGGGCATGAAGGGGACCCACACCGGGCAACCCTACGTGACCATGCACCGGACCCCCACGGTGTCCATCACCATCGACCGGCAATATGTGCTCCACGCCGACGGCCAGCTCTACCGGCCCGGACCGGGGACCCTCGAGTTCACCTGCCGGCAGCAGGCGCTGAAGGTGAGGATGGGACCCCTCGCATGAGGGGTCGGAGCATTGCCCTGGTGCTGGGATTAGGAACGATACTGAGCCCGGGACTGTGCTCGGCACAAACGAGTACTCTGTATAGTAGAGGTCTTTCTGCGGATCGCCTTCCCCTCCAGATCACCGCGGAGGATTCAACCGGCACCATCTCCTCCCGGGGTGCCATGCTGCGTTCGGCCGTGCTGCCCGGCTGGGGGCAGTTCTACACAGGACATCCGTTCAAAGGCCTCTGGATGGCCGGGGCCGCCGGCACCTTCGTCTTCCTCACCCTGCGGGCCGACACCGAGGTGGCCGACCTGGCCGCCCATCGGCCCGATGTGACCGATCCGGTACTCCGAGCCGCACTCGAGGCCGACATCGAGCAATGGCGGGTGGAACGCCGGCGCTGGCTGGTCTGGAGCGCGACCCTGTGGATCTACTCGGTCGTAGACGCCTTCGTGGATGCTCAGCTCCACGACGTCGACGCCACCGAACCCCGTTTCGCGCTCGGCCTGGTCCCCTCCTCCCGGGGGGATGGAGCAGGGATGCTGTTCCTCACCCTGGGCATCCCGCTGGGACACCACTGAAAAAGGGACCGGACCCGGGATCACCGGGTCCGGTCCAGGGATGGGTCTCCAGCCGGGGAAAGGGCTCAGACCGTGGATTCGGCGCCCACCGGCGGTGGCGCCGGTTTGGGGGGCGTGGACTCGCCGGGGGTGCGGGTCCCGAAGCGGGTCATCACCGCGGCTCCGAGCCCGGTCGTCCAGGCGGCGAAGAGGACCAGCCAGCCCAACAACTTGATCATGCCGGCCAGGGGGTTCACGAACCCGCCGCCCAGATAGATGGCGTGTCCCAGCACGTAGACCGCCGAGAGCAGGACCACGCCCAGCGCGATCCTGGCGGCGGCCGATCCGCCCAGATTCAAACCCCGGGCCACGGCCCCCTGTCCGACCGCCTTGGCCACCCCGGCGAAACCGAGCAGGAAGAGACCGAGTAGCGCGATGGGCAGCAGGATGACGGCCACCGGGATCCCCACGATGGTGATCAGCAGCAGCACGAAGAGCACCGGCAGGGCGATCAGGCTGGCCAGACCGACCAGGAAAGAGACCCCGAAACGGCCGCGGGCCTGCGCCTCGACCCGATTAACGTTGCGCGGCACCGCCAGACCGATCAGCACGCTCACGGCGAGCACGAAGACCATGCTGGTGAGATGGAAGAACAGACCGGTCAGTGGATGCAGCCGCCAGCTCCAGTGGAACGGCCAGACGTTGTTAAGATCGATGAACTCACCCCGGATCGTGCCACCGGGGTCCTGGATGATCCGCCCACCGACCGTCACCGCGTCCCCGCCCACCCGGCCGGTGGCGGTGACGTGGATGTCCTCACCGATGGCCACCACGTTCCCCTGGACGGAACCGTGGACGGTGATATTCCCCCCGATGGTGATCACGTCACCCCGGACCCGTTCGAAGACGCCCACCACCACATCCTCGCCGATGCGGAAGATCTGACTGCGGGTACTCGTCCCCTGGAACGCCTCGGGGTCGGGCAGGGCCCTGCGCCAGTAATCGGGGTCAACCATCTCCTCCCCCCCTCCGATCCGGATGCTCATCCCCCGCATCCCTGACTCCATGAGGGTCCGGCGCAGCTCCAGCACCCGGGCTTTGAGGGTCAGCGCTCCCGGCACATCGCCCATGGCCTCGATGCGCTTCTCGAGGATGTCGAGTTCCTCGGCGTAGCCGGTGAGCGCCTTCTGGGTGCTCGCCAGTTCGCGGAAGGCGGACTTCAGTTCGGCCTGGAGGCCCTCCAGGTCCGCCAGGATGCTCTTCTGTTCCTCCAGCTGAGACTCCGGCTCCGGGGGCTCCTGGGCTCCGGCCGGCAGACCGGCGAAGGGCAACAGGACCAGGGACAGGATGACCAGCGCAGAACGCCGCACGGCCGGGATGGCGGTGCGGCGTCCGGCCGCCGGACCTCGGTTGACGTGGTCGTTCGACACGGCGGCACACACTCCTTTCATGATCACCCCAGTGATACGGGTCTCCAGACGATGGAGTTTCAGGACCACGAACGATCTCTGCCCGTTTCCCGACCTCTGCTCACAGCGATTTCAGCCGCTTCTTGAGCAGCTCCCGGGCCCGGAAGAGTCGGGCCTTCACCGTCCCCAGCGGGACCTCGAGCCGGGCTGCGATGTCTTCGTAGGCCATCTCCTTGGTGTGCCGCAGGTGGATGACCTCCCGGTACTTCTCGGGGAGACTGTCGATGGCCTCCAGGATCAGGCGTCCCCGCTCCTTGAGCAGCAGGTAGCGCTCCGGGCTCTGGATGGGGGAGGCGAACTCCCGCTCCATCTCCCCCTCCCGGGTCCGCATCGGGGCGTCCAGACTGAAGGTCTCCAGGCGGGCCCGGCGGAAATGGTCGATGCAGGCGTTGCGGGCGATCTTGTAGAGCCAGGTGGAAAAGGTATAGGAGCGGTCGAACGTCGCCAGGGCCCCGAAGGCCTTCATGAAGGTATCCTGGGCGAGGTCGCGGGCCGTCTCGGGATTGCGCGACATCTTCAGGCAGACGGCATAGACCTGGGACTGATAGAGGCGGACCAGCTCGGTATAGGCGTCCTGGTCCCCGGACTGGGCGCGGTCGATTCGGGATCAGTGCGTGGCGGCCAGTGTGCCGTTCTTTTTCAAGCAGTGGGGTGAACATGGACCCTCGCAACAGTATGCAGCGGTGGATCTAGACGCTGGGATCCAATGCTTAGATACATCGGTAAT
>CAYUVJ010000129.1:0-6700 GCA_964447955.1 uncultured Gemmatimonadota bacterium | reverse complement strand
TCGGGGTGGGCACCCTGAAGGGCTACGGGGTGGAGGGGATGGAACGGGCAGTGGGCGCGGCCGGCGCGCTCATCGGCTACCTGCAGGCCAACCGGATGGCCAGCCTGGGCCATCTCAAGCGGATGCGCGTACTCGACCGGGCGGGGGGCATGCTGCTGGACGCCGCCACCGTCCGTAACCTGGAGCTGGTGGCCAACCTGCGCGACGGCGGCCGCTCGGGGACCCTGCTGGGGGTGCTCGACCGCACCTGCACCGGACTGGGCGCCCGGGCCCTGCGGCGGGCCCTGCTCGGTCCCCTGACCCGGACCGCGGCCATCGAGGAACGACTCGAGGCGGTGGCCGCCCTGGTCGAGGAGGCCGATCTGCGGGACGAGGTGCGGGAAGGACTGACCGGCTTGGGCGACCTTGAACGGCTGGCCGTCCGGGTGGAGACCGGCAAGGCCACCCCCCGCGACCTGGCCTCCCTGCGGGACGTGCAGACCCGCGTCCCGAGGCTCCGCGAGGCCCTTGAAGGGTTCCAGTCCCCGCTGCTGACCGTCCTGCGCGAGCAGCTCGACCCGCTCGCCGACCTCACCGACACCCTGAAGGCCGCCCTGGTGGAGGAGCCCCCGCTCAACCGGGCTGAAGGGGGGATCTTCAAGGGGGGTTGGAACGAGGAGCTCGACCGCCTGCGGGCGCTGGCTTCCTCAGGCAAAGGCTGGATCGCCGAACTGCAGAAGACCGAGCGGGAACGCACCGGCATCCCCACCCTGAAGGTGGGCTACAACAAGGTCTTCGGCTACTACCTGGAGGTCACCAAGGCCCACCAGGACAAGGTCCCCGAGGATTACATCCGCAAGCAGACGCTGGTGGCCGCCGAGCGCTACATCACCCCCGACCTCAAGGAGAAGGAGGAGGAGGTCCTGGGGGCTCAGGAGAAGGCCTGGGGGCTGGAGAACGAACTCTTCGAGGCTCTGCGGGAGCGCTGCGCGGCCGAACTGGAACGGCTCCAGGCCAACGCCGAGGCCCTGGGAAACCTGGATATGCTGGCCGGCCTGGCCGAGACCGCGGTAAGGGGCAACTACGTGCGGCCCGAGTTCGACGAGAGCGGTGAGCTGGTCATCGAGGAGGGGCGCCACCCGGTGGTCGAGCCGCTGCTCCCCCAGGGGACCTTCATCCCCAACGACACCGAGCTGGGACCGGAGCGGCGTATCGCCATCATCACCGGCCCCAACATGGCCGGCAAGAGCACCTACCTGCGCCAGGTCGGCCTGATCTGCCTGATGGCCCAGGCCGGCTCCTTCGTGCCGGCCGCCCGGGCCCGCCTCCCGGTACTCGACCGCATCTTCACCCGGGTGGGGGCGATGGACAACCTGGCCGGCGGGGAGTCGACCTTCCTGGTCGAGATGCACGAGACGGCCAACATCCTGCACCACGCCGGGGAACGCTCTCTGGTGCTCCTCGACGAGGTGGGGCGGGGGACCAGCACCTACGACGGTCTCTCCATCGCCTGGGCGGTGGCCGAGCACCTGCACGAGGAGGTGGGGGCGCTGACCATGTTCGCCACCCACTACCACGAGCTGACCGTGCTGGCCGAGCGCTTCCCCCGGGTCTTCAACCTGAACGTGGCCGTGAAGGAGTGGGGGGACCGGGTCATCTTCCTGCACAAGATCGTGCCGGGGGGCTGCGACCATTCCTACGGCATCCACGTGGCCGAACTGGCCGGGGTCCCCCGGCCGGTCATCGAAAGGGCGCGGACCCTGCTGCACAACCTGGAGTCCGAGCGCCCCCTGCCGGAGGGGGAGAAGGGGACCGGCCCCGGTGATGAGGGGCAGATGGACCTCTTCCCGACCCGGCCCGACCCGCTGATCGAGGAACTCCGCCGCATCGATCCCCAGGACATGACCCCGCTGGAAGCCCTCAACCTGCTGGCCCGCCTCAAGGAGATGGTCTAGGCGCCCACTCAGCGTCTCCTGCCGTAGACCTCCGGCCGCAGCCGGTAGCGGTCCAGGACCGGTTCCTCACCACTCTGCAGATAGTCGTTCGTCTGGAAGAGAAATCCGTCACGGATGAGCAGGGCACCCTGCAGCCAGACCGAACTCAGGTACTCCCCGTCCGAAGTATCGAATACGTCGACCAGCGTGTACGTGGTGTCCTTCGTCACGCAGGTCATCACGAAGAGGAAACGGCCGTCGGACACTAGGCCCCGGATCGGCGCCTCGAACTTCTGGTCGATATATCTCTGTTCCGCCTTTCGGTCGAGGGCGACCATCCAGGAGTACTGCTCCGGGTTCCTCTCCCGCAGGCTCTCGGAGGCCCGGGGGGTCCAGACCAGGGGGGTGCGTTCGAAGGGATGCCGGATCTCGGAGCGCGCCCCCGAAGCCAAGTCCATCACCTGGATGGTGTACTTCGCTGGCTCCGAAGTGAAGTCCACATCGTGGAAGGTGTGACACCAGGCCACCCGGTCGTCCGGCAGCAGCGCGAAGTAGAGCCATCCGAGGCTGGGCAAACCGTAGCTGATGCGCTCCCCCCCCACCATGTCGGTGCGCGGGTAGTCGGCGATGACCATCACCGAGTCGGGGGAGTCCAGCAGCAGGAACATCTCCAGGTGTTCCCGGAGGTTCCGGTCGCGGTCATTGGCTTCGATGGAGTAGACCCAGCGCTGCTCGTCGATGGCATAGATCTCCCCGGGCCGCCCGATCCTAAGGTTCCGTTCCTCGAGCGCCGGGAAGACGGGCGGCCGGCTCATGAAGTCGCGACTGGCCACATAGGATCGGTCGGGCCGGAAGACATGAGCGGTGAGTCCGAACATGCCGCCGAAGGCGGTCAGATATCCCCGGGGGCACTGGAAGAGACTCCGGACCTGGCGCAGTTCCCCCGGGCCGTCACCTGGTCCCCCGAAGCGGGTCCTGGGCCGGCCGTCGGTGTCATAGACCTTGATCCAGTCCTCATCCAGTACGAGGACGTCACCACTCCTCTCCACGGCCACGGCGTTTGGCCTCGGACGCGCCAGGATGTAATCGGAGGGAACCTCTCCGTCCGGTATCCGCCCGACCCATTCCAGCGCATCCTCCAGGATCGCTGCGTCTCCCTCGGCCCGCTCATCGGGGCCGCTGCAGGCCGCGGCGGCGAGGAGCGCTCCGAACAGGATCAGCCGGCCCAGGGTCCGGTCAGCTCGGAATGAACAGAACTTCATCGACATCGGTCCGCCTCCTGTGGACAGGGCCCTCTCCTGAAGGGGAAGGACGGACGAGCAGTGATACTGATTATCGTCGCCTGCGCGTCACGGCCGATACTCCACCAGGACCCAGCGGCCTTCACCCCCTTCACGCTCGTCGTTCCAGGCCACCAGCCCTACCCCCGGGGTCCAGTACTCTCGATGACGGACCCCATTCTCATCGCCCTCTTCCCGGCTCCAGAAGGTCAGTTCGATACAGCGCCAGTTACCGGCCGGGACCATCAGCAGGGTGTCCCCGGCGGTGACCGTCCAACCGAACCCGCCGCTGCTGAACCAGCCGGCGATACGCGACCCTGGGGCGGGGACCACCAGGTCAGCCGAGCGGCCCCGTTGCAGGTAGACCGGGGTCAACTCAACGGGCGAGACGCCCGTCCAGGAGGTCAGATCGAGCAGACCGGCGGTGGAGTTGGCCACATACCACGGCAGGTGGCCCGGTATGTCCCCTCCAAGGCTCTCGATCCGAAAGACCGGACCGGTCACCTCCGCATAGAGGTCGGTGCCCCCCCTCAGGGAGTCGTGAGGAACGGCGGTGACCAGGTAGCCGGCCCCCCGCCAGTCGGGCCAGCGGAAGCGGTCGTAGCGCCCCCCGCCGTGGAAACGGACCACCGCGTCGAGGCGGAGGGGGTGGGGGGGTGGTTCCAGAGCGGCGGCGGCAGTGACCTCCAGGGTCACCCCGGGGGTGAGGAAAGCCCCTTCCGCTTCTCCGATCAACAGCCCGTACACCCAGGTCGTACCCTCCCGAAGGGCCAGATCGAAGGGGGCGGACTCCCGCAGGACGAGCCGACCGCCGCAGGCGGAGAGTAGGGTGATCAGACTGAGTGCGAACGGAAGGGAAACGAGTACGCGTGCACGGCTCGACATGTCCATCCTGCTCCTGCCCCTCTCGGATGAACAGCCGCCATTCTAGCACGCCCTTCGGCGCTGCTCAACCGACCTGGATATGCTATGCTGTCCGGGACCGAGGTCCGTCCGTGCCTGCGAGAGGGGTCGAGGAGGCCGGGATGGCTCATCCACACCGATCCGTCACCCTCCGGAACGTGTTGCTGCTCGCCGTGTATCTGCTGCCGACCGCCTGTTTCTACACCGTCCCCGACCTCTCCTATTTCCAGCCGGTGACCCCGGTCCCCGAACCCGAACCGATGGCCAGCCCGCTGAGCGACGAAGCCTGGTTCACCGAGTGTCTGGGAGGGCTGGCCCAGGTCCTGACGGGCCACCCGGACAGTCTGGAGCTGACCGGATTCCTCCACGGGCGGGGACGACGGGCCCGTACGACCGACCAGGGGCTGATCGCCTCGGAGATGGGATTCCAGGGCACCCATTTCTGGATCGTGGTGGAGCCGCTGCTCCCGGCCGCCGATCCCCGACCGCGCTTCGACGAGACCGAGGACGTGCTCCATCTCACCAAGGTGGTCATGGCGCCCTCCCTGGCCGGACTGCTGCTGGCCGGGGAACTGGCCCGGACCCGGGCCCACCTCATCGAGGTCCCGGGAGCGGTGACCGACGAGGCCGGTGTCCTCTTCGGGGAGATGGCCGTCCGCGACCTGCAGGGAGAGATCGTCCGCCGCCGGGACATCCGCGCCACCCCGCCCGACGCCTATAACCGGGTCCCGCCGCCGGCGACCTGGGGCCAGGCCGAGCAGGACCGTCTGCTGTCCGCCCTGGAGGTGCTCTCCGGACTGGACCGGCTGCATCGCTGGCAGCTCCTCTACGACCTGCAGTGCTACGCCGGGGATCGGCTCGACCCCGACGTCCATCCCGACCTGGTCGACACGGTCCCTCGTCTGGCCGGGGTCCCTGCCCTGGCCCGGCGGGGCCGCTCCTTTGACTCCCCGATCGCGGCCACGGTCGTTCGTCGGGAGCGACCCCAGCAATCCGCCCTTGCCTGGACCGGTCTGGTCCTCGACGGTGCCGGACCCGACCGCGGCCTGACGATCCGGCTGCTGGGGCTGGAACCGACCGTGACGGAAGGAGACTCCGTGGTCCGGGGGCAGATCATAGGTACCGTCCTGCCCATCCCCCCAGGCATCAGCGGACCGCCAACCCAGGTCCACATCGAGGTCTATCGTCAGGGATGCAGGCTCACCTGGGACGAGACCCGCCGGGACCCCATTCTGCAGCGAGTCACTCTCGCGTATACCGACCGGGAGGTCCGTTCCCCCATCCAGAAGCCTCTGGAGGAGGCTCGCCGGGCGGCGCAGGAGGGGGACTACGAGACCGCCGTCGCGGCTTTCCGCGCCGCCCTGGCCAGCTCCGACTGGCAAGTGAGCAACACGCCGCTGCTGCACTGCCTGGCCCGCTGTCTGGCCGCTCAGGGAAGGTTCGAGGAGGCGGCCGCCGTTCAAAGGGAACTGTTGGGGTGGCTGGTGCTGGAACAGGCCTATGCCGCCGGACAGCTCCCCGACCCGCGGCTGGGGGTCATCGGGGCCTGTCCTTCGGCGGAGTCCCTGCAGCTGCAGATCGCCCGCCACCGGTCCAACCTGGCCGCCTACGAGCGGGTTGAGGACACCCGTTTCTTCTACGCCTACTGAGCCCCCTTCTCAGCGGATGAGGTGGTAGGCCGTCTGGCCCGGCACCCCGTCCTGCCTGTCCCACAGCCCGATGGTGGGACCGGGGCCGTGCCCGAAGTGTCCGAGCGGGTGGCGGCCCCCTCATGCCGTCCGCACCTTGGAGACGGCGTACCGAAAGCGTATCTTGGGACCACGATGAAAGAAGAGATCCTGCAGCACCTGAGCGAACAGGCCGGCCGCCCGTTGCGCATCCGCGAGCTCTCCCGCCGACTCCAGGTCCCTGAAGAAGACTATCCCGCCCTCCGTGCCTCGCTCCGCGAACTGGTCCGCGAGGGCCGGATCGTGCACATCCGCGGCAACCGCTACGCGGCCGCCGAGCGTTTCGACATGGTCACCGGCATCGTCTCGGCCACCCGCCACGACTACCTCTTCGTGGAGCCCGAGGGGGGGGACGAGGACATCTTCGTGGGGCCCAACGCCACCAAGGGGGCCCTGCACGGCGACCGGGTCCAGGTGAAGGTCATCGCCCACCGGGAGAAGGGGCTGGAGGGCCGGGTCGAGCGGATCCTGCGGCATGCCAACGAGTCACTGGTCGGTTATCTGATGCGGGACCGCACCGGCTGGTACGCGGTGCCCGAGGACCCCAAGATCAAACCCCACATCCTGGTCGATCCCGCCTCGGTGACCGAGGCCGAGGAGGACGACCTGGTGGTCGTGCGGATCGAGCGCTGGGGGAACGAGTTCCGCAGTCCCTGGGGGAAGGTGACCGAGGTGCTGGGGGACGCCGACGACCCCGAGGTGCAGACCGCCGCCCTCATCCGCCGGGCCGGACTGGCCGAGGACTTTCCCCCCGAGGTCGAAGCCGAGGCGGCACAGGTGGGCGAAGAGCCGCTCTCCGCGGTCATCGCCGCCCGCCGCGACCTGCGCGACCGGGTGATCATCACCATCGACCCGGCCGACGCCAAGGACTTCGACG
>CAYUVJ010000128.1:5239-6705 GCA_964447955.1 uncultured Gemmatimonadota bacterium | reverse complement strand
GGCTCCTCGATGCCGACTTCCCCCTCTCCTACGAAGACGCCCGGGCCGGATTAATGCCGGTAGCCGTTCGTCCCGACCGTAAGCTCGGTCTCGTCGATGTCTTCGCCATCTTCCGCAACCATTACGAAGGCACCTCCCTCGACCAGTCGGGTTTCACCTCCACCGGCGAATATGCGTCAAGCCCGCACCGCACCCCGGCATCGATCTGCAACTACGGCACCCACCGCACGACCGTGATCCAGCAACGCGCCGACCTGCCCCCGGCGATCGGTACCCTTATCTGGCGAGTTCTTGATCAACCGTGCTCGAGCGTCTTCGTTCCCTGGTACCTGGGCGCGACCCGGATACCCGCAGCCTATCAACGAGCCCCTGAAAGCCTGACGACCACGCGCCGCTCACTGCTCGACTTTCACTTCTCGCCACCCGCAGAAACCTGGCAGCTCGACCGCGAATCGGCCTCGGGCGTTTTCGCCTGGCTGGGCGGCCTGGTCGATGCCCACTACGCTCTTACCATCGATGCCGTGCGGTCGACCTGGGCCGCCGTCGAGGCCCGGGAACTCGCCCTGCAGCCCGTCATCGAAGCCACTGCCTTCGATCTGTGGCAGCGCGATCCCGAGCTGGCTGAAGAGTACCTTTCCACCTGTACCTACGCTCGAGCGGTGGAGGTCCTGGAGATAGCTCGCGAGCTAACCGCAAGCATCGAGAACCAACTCGCCCGGTCGGGCCTCCGGCGGCCGCTCCCGCCTCCGATCCGTCGGTACGACCGGATCCCCCAACACTGATGCCGATCGCTATGTAGACTGCGATCGGCACAAAGGGGTCGGCTGACAACAAAGGGGCCCCTCAGGGCCCCTTCTTCATCCTGCTCTTTTTAAACCCTTCCCCCTACGGCCCCCTCCTCCATACCAGCACGTTGTCGAAGTCGGCCCCCTGTTCGGCGTAGCAGAACACACCCACGATGCCCGACTGGAGGGCGGGGTCGGTGTCGCTGAACTCGAAGACGATGCCGCCGTCGATCTTGATGGTGAAGTCCGAGGCGACCATGTCGACCTCGATGACGTAGCGGCGGCCTTCCTGGTAGCCCCGGAACTCTTCATCCTCTTCGATGATGGTCCAGACTCCGTCCACCCTCTTGTCCAGGCGCAGGAGGGGACCGCCCGAGGCTTCATCCTCGAGCATGAGCATCCGGAAGAAGTTCCCGTCGCCGTCGGCTGAGTCGGACCAGCGGAAGACGATGCCGATGCCGTCATCGTCCCGCGGGATCACGTCCACGCGGTAGCGGATGTTGATCCAATCGGTCTCCCCGGTCACCGCCAGGGTCCCTTCGTAGTCGGGGGCGAACGAGGTACCGGTTCCGTTGGGCGCCCGGACGTTGGCGGCCTGGTGGAAGCGGCCGGCCTGCACGCTCCAGTCGGCCGGTCCCTCCTGGGTGGCCGCCGCCTGGGTGAGGATCGTCCAGCCGTCCG
>CAYUVJ010000128.1:0-5229 GCA_964447955.1 uncultured Gemmatimonadota bacterium | reverse complement strand
GAATCGTCGGCCAGGCCGGTGAAGTCCTCGCTGTAGAGCAGGTCGACGTCCGGGTCGGGCCGGTTGACCCCGTCTCCACCGCAACCGGCCCAGAGGATCCCTGTGACGGCCAGGGCCGCCCACATACTTATGGTTCGTTGTCGCATCACCCTCCGCCGCCTCCTCATTTCATTTCTTGCGTGAGGCCATGAACTTCTTGGCCCGCTCGGTATCGGCTGTCGCCTCGGCCACCAGTTTCATGCCCTTCTTGATCATCTCGTCCGAGGCGGCGTACGAGAAGCGCAGGTACTCCTGGTCCTCGTCGTCGGCCCGGCGGCCGAAGCACTGCCGGCCCAGCGCAGCCACCCCGCCCTCGTAGAGCAGGTAGTCCTGCAGGGCCTTGGAGTCCGGCAGTCCCAGTTTCTCACAGACCCCCGTCACGTTCGGCCAGACGTAGAAGGCCCCGGCCGGGGTCAGGCAGGTGATGCCGTCGATCCCGTTGAGCAGTCCCACGATGAGATCGCGGCGCCCGTGGAAGGTCTTCATCATCGCTTCGGCCTCGTCCTGCGGACCGGTGATGGCCTCCGCCCCCGCGATCTGGGTGAAGGTCGCGGTGCAGGAGTTGCTGTTGGTCATCAGCCGGGCCATGGAGTCGGCCAGGGCCTTGGGCATCACCCCGTAGCCCAGTCGCCAGCCGGTCATGGCGTAGGTCTTGGAGTGACCGTCCAGGATGATGGTACGGTCGACCATGCCGTCGAACTGGGTGATGCTCTGGAAGGTCCCATCGTAGACCATGCGGCTGTAGATCTCGTCGCTGAGTACGTAGAAGTCGTGCTTGTGGGCGAGCTCGGCCACCTTCTGGAGGTCTTCCTTGGGGACCACCCCGCCGGTGGGGTTCTGCGGGCTGTTCAGGATGACCAGTTTGGTCTTGTCGCTCACCAGCGAGGCCAGCCGGTCCGGGTCGAAGCTGAAGGCGAACTTCTCCTCGAGCGGCAGGGAGACCGCCTTGGCCCCCACGAAGTCGATCACGGACTCGTAGATGGGGAAGCCGGGGTTGGGGTAGATGACCTCGTCCCCCACATCGGCAAAGGCCAGGATGGTGTAGAAGATGATCGGCTTGCCCCCCGGGACCACGACCACGTTATCCGGTGTGTACGAGGTGCCGCGGGTCTTGTTGACCTCGTTGGCGGCCGCTTCCCGCAGGGCGGGGATGCCGGCCGAGGGATTGTAGTGGGTCTGCCCTTCGTCGAGGGCCTTCTTGGCGGCCTCACGGATGTTCTTGGGGGTGTCGAAGTCGGGCTCGCCGATGGAGAAGGCGGTGATGTCGCGCCCCTGGGCTCGGAGCGCGTTGACCTGGGCCAGGACCTCGAATGCGGTCTCGGTACCCAGACGGGACATGCGTTCTGCCAGTTTCATGTCAGGACCTCGGAGTCGGGTTCGGAGTCGGGCATCGGATAGGACCGGCGGTCACACATCATACCGGACAGGTCCTCCCTCGGGGGGTGGGCAGATGGTGAAGGCGCCGGTACGTGCTCCCGACGCCTCATATCAAAGGAACCCTGTATCGTCAGGACTGTCAACGGAATGCGGCTTTATCGACCGCCCCGGTCGGCCGCCCGGATGCGTCCGAAGGGGTCCCCCTCCTTCCACTGGATCCAGTCGGTGGCGTTGGCCAGTCGCATCCCGGAGGCCAGGGCCACGCTCATGACCTGGAGGGCCCCGTCGTAGACGAACTCCTCGCTGAATTCGTCGGAGGGCTGGTGGTAGGTCGTGGCCGTCCACTCCTCGTCGTGGGCCTGCCCCCACCCCTCGGGCTTGCCCCGGTAGTCGACGCCGGCGCTCAGGCTGGAGGCGGGGATGCCCACCTTGGCGAACGAGAAGTGGTCACTGCGGAAGAAGGAGCCCACGTTGGGGTTGGGATCGGGCTTGAGGGTCATGTTCATGGGGGCGGCCACCTGCTGGATCAGCCCCCACAGTCCGGTGCGGTCCCCGCCCAGCAAGACCAGGTCGTCGGTCTCCCCCCACAGGTTGATGCCGTCCAGGTTGATGACGGCCACGATGTCCTTGGAGGGGGCCGGCGGGTTCTCGGCCAGCCACTTGCTGCCCAAGAGGCCCGATTCCTCGGCCGTGACCAGCCCGAAGAGGAAGGAACGGCCGGGGCGGCGCTCAGGCTGCATCGAACCGACGGCACCGGCCAGGTTGAGGACCGCGGCCACCCCCGAGGCGTTGTCGAAAGCCCCGTTGTAGATCACATCCCCTTCCCCGGTGCGCATCCCCAGGTGGTCGAGGTGGGCGGAGTACATGATGTACTCCCCGGCCCGCTGGGGGTCACTCCCCTTGATGAGCCCGACCACGTTCCAGCCCCTCATCCGCTCGGTCTCGTTGTGGATCACGGTGGAGGCCTCCACCCCGAGGGAGACCGGACGGAAATCCCGGCCGCGGGCCGCCTGCATGAGCCGGTCCAGGTCCTGGCCGGCCCGCTGGGCGATGGCCCGGGCCACATCCTGGGTGACCCAGCCCCGCATCTTGAGCGGGGTGGCCACATCGGCTCCCTCGATGCTGAACTGGTCGCCCGACCAGGAGCTCTCCACCACGTTCCAGCCGTAGCCGGCCATGTCGGTGACGTGGACCAGCAGGACCCCGGCCGCCCCCTTCTGCTC
Organism: uncultured Gemmatimonadota bacterium; assembly: GCA_964447955.1. Lineage (GTDB taxonomy): Bacteria > Blakebacterota > Blakebacteria > Blakebacterales > CAYUVJ01 > CAYUVJ01. The sequence goes on along the minus strand of CAYUVJ010000128.1, from coordinate 2,590 downwards.
GGCGATCTCGTACTTGTAGGTCCAGCGGCCGTAGTAGGTCATCGCCTCGGCCTCGAAGAGGTTGGGCTCCTGGGGAGTGGCCGGCGGGTCGTTGACCAGCATCATCAGGACCTTCCCCCGCACATCCAGGCCCTTGTAGTCGTCCCAGCGGTACTCGGGGGCATCGGCCCCGTAGCCCACGAAGACGATCTCACCGGAGGCGGCCACCTCGGGGGCGAAGACCCCGGAGTCGACCACGAACTCCGAACCGTAGTCGTAGGTCCTGCGACCACGCGGGCCGTTGACGGTGAGGACCATGTCGGGGGAGGCGGTCTGCCGCACCAGCGGCACCGCCTGGCGGTAGGAACCGCCCGGGAAGGCCCCCTCGGCCCCGGCCATGCGCAGGCGGGCCTCGAGGTACTCCACCGTGATGGCCTCCCCCCGGCCGGCCGGGGCGCGCCCTTCGGTCAGATCGCTGGAGATGAAGCGCAGGTCGGCCACGAAGGTCCTGGCGACCAGCATCCGGGCCAGCATGGCCGGCCGTCCCCCGGGCGGGGCCACCCGCTGCTGCGGACGCTGCGGGCGCGGCGGGGGGTCCTGGGCCAGGGCCGTCACCGGCAGGGCGGCGGCCAGCAGCAGGACCGACAGGTTCGGGATCCGGGGGTGACGCTTCCATACAGGCGACTTCGACACGGGGTCTACCTCTTCGGTTCGGGGTCGGATCAGGGTCTGAGGTCAGGAAAGATACGCCGCTCAGGCGTCCTCTTCCAGCCGCGCCTTCAGCTCCTCGGGACGGGTCACCGGGGCGTGGCAGACGTGGTCGCGGCAGACATAGGCGGCAGCCTTCCCCTCCACCAGCCCGTAGGGGCGCACGAAGGGGGCCAGCTCCAGGATGAGGTCGGTATCGGAATCGTCCACTCCAGCGTCCGATTTGTCCGGTCGGTGGTCGGAATTGTCCGGTGCAGCAGCAGATTTGTCCGCTTGGTACTCGGATTTGTCCGCTTGGTACTCGAATTTGTCCACTTCGGTATCAGATTTGTCCCGTTCAGCATCAGATTCGTCCACTTCGGAGGCCGAATCATCCTTAGGCGCAGGTCGATAGACCACCTCGGTGTCGGGCCAGGGGCCGCCATCCAGCACCGCCCGCAGGGCCTCGGTGTCGGGGGCGCCGGGGGTGCCCACCAGGACCACCTCGCGGGACGGAGCCTGCAGGCGATCGTACACGCTCAGCAGGGCGGTGTGGGCGCTCGGATGCCCGCCCGCCGGGCCGGCGAAGGCCTTGAGAAGCGTATCCACCCGCTCTTCCCACTCGGTGCGGCCGGTCAGCCGGGCCAGACGGAGCAGGGCCAGGGCGGCCCGGGCGTTCCCCGAGGGGAGCGCCCCGTCGTGGACCTCCTTGGAGCGCACCAGCAGGGGCTCGGCATCGGCGGCGGTCAGGTGGAAGCCCCCCGCCTCGGGGTCCCGGAAGCGGCGTTCCATGGCCTCGGCCAGTTCCACCGCCCAGGCCAGCCAGCGGGCCTCGAAGGTGGTGCGGTAGAGCTCGATCAGACCGGCGGCCAGGTAGGCGTGGTCGTCCATGACCGCCTCCAGCCCGGCCCGGCCGGCCCGCCAGCGTCGCAGGAGACGGCCGTTCTCCTCCCGCAGGTTCTCATAGAGGAATGTGGCGGCCCGGACCGCGGCCTCGGTCCAGCGCGCCTCGCCCAGCACCCGGCCCCCCCGGGCCAGGGCGCCGATCATCAGACCGTTCCAGTCGGTCAGGACCTTGTCGTCACGCAGGGGACGCACCCGGCGGGAACGCACCTCCAGCAGGCGGTCCCGGGCGGCGGCCAGCAGGGGGACGAGCTCGGCGGGGTCCTGCCGGAAGGCCTCGGCCAGCTGGGCCAGCGGCCGGGGATGGTGGAGGATGTTCTCCCCGGTTTTGACCCCGGTGGCCTCCTCGCGGTAGTTGCCTTCCTCGGTGGCGCCGTAGACCCCGAGGAAGACCGTGGGATGGACGATGAGGGCGGTCTCAGCGGCGCCATCCTCGCCGGTGCCGACTCCGGCATCTCCGGCCTGCCCGACCCCCGCTCCTAAGACCTCCCGGATCTCGTCCGCCGTCCAGAGGTAGAACTTCCCCTCCACCCCCTCGCTGTCGGCGTCCTCGGCGCTGGCGAAGCCCCCCTCGGGCAGGGCCAGGTCGCGGGTCACGTAGGTGAAGATGTCCCGGGCCAGGTCGGCCCAGCGCGGCTCACCGGTGACCTCGAAGGCCTCGAGGTAGGCCTCGGCCAGCAGGGCCTGGTCGTAGAGCATCTTCTCGAAGTGGGGGACCAGCCACTCGGGGTCGGTGCTGTAGCGGTGGAACCCGCCCCCCAGGTGGTCGTGGATGCCGCCGGCCCCCATGGCCTCCAGGGTCTTGAGGGCCATCTCGATGGCGTGGGGTTCGCCCTGCCGCCGGCCGTAGCGGAGCAGGAAGGTCAGGTTGTGCGGGGTGGGGAACTTGGGCCGCTGGCCGAACCCTCCGTGGTGGGGGTCGAACCGCTCGGCCAGTTCCTGGTAGGCCTTCGCCGGCAGGTCGGGGTAGTGTCCCCCCTCCTCGCGTTCCAGGCCGGCAGCCAGCCCGGCAGCCGACCCA
>CAYUVJ010000127.1:0-6728 GCA_964447955.1 uncultured Gemmatimonadota bacterium | reverse complement strand
CACCAACCGGTCGCTGATGAAGGTATCCGTTCCCCAGACCAGGTCGAGCAGCCGGTCGCGGCTCAGCACCCGACCAGGGTGCCGGATGAAGGTGATGAGCAACCTGTATTCCAGCGGCGTCAGATGTACGACTTCGTCTCCTTTCCTCAGTTCGAACCGGTTCTGGTCGAGTTCGTACACCCCGAAGCGCAACAGATGTGCCTCTTCCCCCCGGCTGCACCGCAGCACCGTCTTGATACGAGCCCGGAGTTCCAAGGGACTGAACGGTCTGGTCAGGTAGTCGTCCGCACCCAGGTCCAGGCCCAGGCATCGCTCGGCCTCCGAGGTCCGGTCGGTGAGCATGATGATGGGAATCCGGGAACCCGACCGGCGCAGTTCCCGGCAGACCTCCAGACCGTCCTTGCCGGGCAGTACCAGGTCGAGCAGCATCAGGTCGAACCTTCCGCTCTTCGCCTGCTCGAAGGCCTCCTGGCCGTCCGCGGCGGTCACGACCTCGTATCCCTCCTGTTCCAGGTCGTGCGTCACCTCGGTGTCGATGGACTGCTCGTCTTCCACGATAAGTAGTCGGCTCATGGAACACCTTACGGTGGCACTATGGATCTGATCCGCTCCCGGGAACCTCACTGCTCTACTCGATGCCGTCGAGGGAAGAACGGACTGATCGAATGAGGGTTTATCGCTTAAGATGGATTCTCTCTATCCGACACGCTCATGAAGCGCCTGCTGTACGGACGCGAAAGGCGGAAGGACCTCATGCCCCAGCCCCTCCGGAGACCCACCCGGCCGACCGGTTCTCGTTCGCCGCGTTCGATCCGCGTCCGGCACCTCATCCTGTTCCTGTTGTCCGCACCCATCGCCGGCCTGGTTTCCTGCGGACGGCCGGTCCCGGAAGATCCCTACACCCCCGTGGCCCCCTATGTGCAGAACGACACCGACCGGCTGGAGGCCGCCGTCGTCATGCCGGTGGGGGACTGGATCTTCCGTTCCTCGGAGATGGGGGGCGGCCTGCCGGTCTTCAGCGCCGGCCTGCCCCCGCAGACGGTCGCCGAGCACGCCGCTCTGCTGGATATCCTGCGGCGGGACCGGGTGAGGCTGCTGACCGTGACCGAGCTGATGGACAGCGCGCTCCGGCACGCCCGGAGTGAGGGAGTGCTCGAGGACTGGATCCGGACCGCCTTCCCGGCCACGGCCGAGGAGATCGTCCGACGGCTCGATGTCCTGACCGGGGAGGACCTGCTCAACCTGGGGGAGGAGACCTTCTACCATCGGGACGAGCAAGGCCGGCTCGACCCGCTCTTCCCGGGGATGTCCTCGATCTACTGGTCCCGGGACTTCGCCGCCATGACGCCGCGGGGGGTCATCCTGGGGGACAGTCGGAACGGCAACCGGGTCCTGGAGAAGCACTACGCCCGCCTCATGTTCGAATATGCCGAAGGGCTGCGTGAGGTACCGATCGTGTTCGACGCGCAGCGGCAGGGGGTGGCCCTCGACGGAGGGGACGTGATCGTGCTGGGGCCCGACGAGCTGCTGCTCGGAGTGGGCAACCGGACCAGCCGGGAGGCCGCCGGGATGCTGGCCCGGACCTTGGACATGGACGTCTATGCGGTAGCCATGCCCCCCTCGGACCGATCCAACGGTCTGACCCGGCAACTCCTCCACCTCGACTCGATCTGCAACCTGGTCGACGGACAGACCGCCCTGGCCGTCCCCTTCTTCCTGGAGGCGGCCTGGAGCGACCGCAACCCGATGGCCGGGGTGCTGCTCGGCCTGGCCGACCAGATGGAGCGGCTGCGGGGACTGGAGAGCGATCTGCGGGCCGGGGATCCGGAGTCGCTGCGCCGGACGGTGGCCGTCATGCCCGAGGTGGGCTGGGTGACCCGCTATGCGGCCGGCAGCGGGGAGGGGGAGCCGCTGGAGGAGAAGCTGGTCGACTTCCTGCGCCACCGGGGCTATCGCATCGTCTATGTCGGTGGAGACCCGGGTGAGATGCCCCTGGATGTCTACGCCCTGGAACGGGCCATGTACGAACTGCGCTGGCAGGGGGCCAATGTGGTGCAGCTGGCCCCCGGCCGGGTCATCGCCTACGAACACAACGTGCATACCAACCGGGCCCTGCGGGAGGCCGGCATCGAGGTCAGGACCTTTCTTGGGCAGGCGCTCTCGATGCGCAACGGAGGCCCACACTGCCTGGTGATGCCGCTCCAGCGGACCCGCTGAAGGGGGCCGGCGTCGGTCACGAGCGGACTGGCCTCTGTCGTCCCAAGGGTTTAGGCTCAGGAACGGTCTGATACATGGGTTCTCCGCCCCGCGGCGGGGAGCTGTCCTCATCCGTCTCACGGGGGGCGAGAGATGACGTGGTTCCCGGCTCTACTGGTCTTTATCGGGGTCCTCCTGCTGGTCGCGACCACCCACCGGACGAACCAGCTCGTCTCCCTGCTCGGGGAACGCCGACCGTGGGCGTCGGTCCGCAACCTGATGGGCTTCTTCTCCATCGTCTATCTGCTGTATATCGCCTTCCTGCTGCTCGACCTGCCCTTCGACCAGGGACTCATCGCCGGAGAGGTGCTGCTGCTGGCCGCGTTGCTGATGTACCTGGTGGTCCGGTTCGGGTACGGCACCATCCGGGACATCATGCGCCTGGACGAGTTCGAGCAGTTGGTCAACACCGACGAACTGACCGGGACCTTCAACCGCCGGGCCATCCTCTATCTGCTGCAGCAGGAGTTCCGGAAGGCCCAGCAGTTCAATTTCCCCTTGAGCGTAGGCCTGATCGAGGTGGACGGTCTCCACGCCCTGATCGAAAAGGAGGGACAGGAGCCGGCCGATCTGCTGCTCAACGCGGCCGGACACATCCTGCGTGACCGCCTGCGGCAAATCGACCTGGTGGGCCGGTACGATGACGAACTCTTCCTCTATGTGCTGCCCAGCACGCCCGAGGAGGGGGGGCGCACCTCAGCCGCCCGGCTCGTCTCGAAGCTCCACGCTGTCCGGTTCCTGCGGGACGACGAGGGGCACCTCGTCCGGGACGAACGCCCCGACCAGCTCCGCGACGGCATCGAGCTGAGTGCCTCGATCGGTCTCGCCGAACTCGATTCCGGCATGGTCCGGCCGATCGAACTGGTGGAAGCGGCCCGGCAGGGCCTGGAACTGGCGATCCGCAAAGGGGGGGGACGGGTCTGCACCCGTTCCGATGCGGTGGCGGCCGAGGAGGGGGGCACCGCCCCGGACAACGTCTCCGGGAGCGGCCCGGAAGGCGAAGCGAGCAGCTAGTTCGATACCGGGGCGGAGGCCGCAGGGCTCCGACCGGCGGCAAGTTCCTTCAGTCTCCCCACGCTCCGGACAGGGCCGATCCCAACCGTTCCCAGTGCGCCGGCTTCAGGGCGTCGAGTTCGAAGAGGGCGACCCCGGCCGCACCGGCCGACCGGGCCGTCCGGACGGCCTCTTCGAGTCCCGACGGGTCCAGGTCGGGGACGTAGAGCCCGGCCTGGAGGGGACGGCGTCCGGACAGGGCCCGGACCCCTTCCCGCACGCTCCGACCGATCCATTCGATCTCCTCTTCATAGAACCGGTGATAGAGCATGGGCATGACCCCGTCGAGCGGCCAGTCCTCCCAGGCCTGGCGGACCAGCCGGCGGGCGATGGTCGGGGTGGGGAAGACGGCCGCGGTGACCGGTTTGCCCAGGGCATGTACCGCCGTGGCGATCGCTTCGACCACGCGGGTGACGCCTTCCCAGCGGAAACGCCGCCAGCGTTCGTCGGCGGGGGGGTCGGGCAGGCCCAGCGGGTCGATACCCGTCCGCTCCTGGAAGGTGCGGCGGCAGACCTCGCAGTAACAGAAGTCGTATTCGGGGAGTTCGGTCTCCTGGACCAGTCCGTACTTCTCCCAGAGGCCGACCGGCAGGATGACGTCGGGATGGCGGACATAGTCGAGATGGACCCCGGCCACCAGGGGATCGGCGGCCACGGCCGCGAAGGCCCCGGCCAGATACTCGCGTACCTCGGGTCGGGTGGGGCAGAGCCACTGGTAGTACCCGACGTAGGGCGGGTCGGTGAGGCTGGAATCACCCCTTCGGCTCACGCTGAACCACTCGGGATGGTGCTCGACCACCCAGCGGTCACCTCCCCGGTTCAGGGTCCAGATCCAACGATGGAAGGCCAGTCCGGCCGTCCCGGCCTCCTCGGCCAGGAGCGGGTTCTCACCGCCGGCGACCAGGACGCCTCCGATCCCCGCTCGCCGGGCGGTCCGGAAGCGCTCCCGCCACTCCTCCCCGGTCCGTTCCCGTCCGCCGTGGACCCAGGCCCAGTGGCGGGGCAGAGACGGGTCCGCGGAGGGGGGCAGGGAGACGGCGGGCAGGGTGAGCAGACCGCCGATCGCCCCGGAAGTGCGCCCCAGGAAGGTCCGGCGGTCCCAGACCCCGGTCTGCGATCCCCGCTCACGGTTCATATCACGGCCTCCATATACGTCCGTCCTCGCGGATGTACCAGGTCCCCCCACCGGTGGCCGCCGGCACCGAGGCGGTCCAGGTGGCGCCCACGACCACCAGGGTCAGCCGCTCCGTCTCCCCGGCCGTCAGCCCGAGTCGGGCGGGGTCGTCGGTGTAACGGCCCTCCCTCCGCTGGTGCTCCCGCTGAGCGTAATAGACCCGTCGGAGCAGCCAGCGGGATGGTCCTTCCGGGTCGAGCGCCGGCACCAGGGGGGGGCTGCCGGCCGCGACCCCGCGGAAGAGGACCCGGCCCCAGTACTCCGGCTCGTGCATGTTCACTGCCCGCTGGGGTGACCAGACCCAGTTGTCCTCCGGAAAGGTCCGACCGGTCGCCGGGTCGATCGCCTTCACATAGGTCCCGCCGACCACTTCCCGGCGCCAGGCCACCCGGGAGAAGTTGGCCCTCCAGACCGCTCCCTCCCGGGGCGGACCCCCACCGGGAGCGATCCCCTCCAGGGCGCTCCAGGGCAGGGCGATCTCCACCTGCCAGCCCCGGTCGGTGTCGGACGGGTCGTTCAGGGTGCCGTCGAGATGGACCGCCGCGCACAGTCCGGCGATGTCCCAGCCGGAGAGCGCGGGACCGCCGTCCCGGTACGGCCGTTCCAGCAGCAGGTCCCAGACGGTCCCCAGAGCGTTGATCTCCAATTCGGCGTAGCGGTGGGTGTCGCCGTCGGGGTCGAGGAAAAGCTCGAAATCGTTCTCCTGATAGATGACCGCGTCCCGTTCGGTCAGGGTGGCCCAGAGCTGGGGTTCCTGCAGCTCGGCGGCGACATAGAGGGCCTGGTCGTCCCACAGCATCTTCATCCGGGTGCGCAGGGGCGGGATCGGACCGGCCGTCCCCCGGATGTCCACGAAGGGGTCGGACCAGGGAGCGGCGATCCAGTCCGGCTCGTCGAGCCGACCGTCTATCCGCAGGGCCGATGAGGTCCGGTCGCAGAGATAGACCGGGCGGGCCGGCTCGTCGGATGCATCCCCGGACATCCGGGCGTCCGAGAGCGGCATCAGGAGACCGAGGAGGATGAGCATGATTGTCCGCACGGGATCATTCTAGTGTCCGATCCTGGCGGGACACCAGCCGCGGCCCCTACGAGGTGCCGGAGCTCCTGGAATTGCTGGTACGGGAGATCGTGGATGCCCTGGGGGCGCGGTGGGGAACGATCAAACTGCGGGGTGAGGGGGAGGAGGATGTCGCCCGGACCATGATCCGGCGTCACGGACTCCATGCCGGCACGGTCCCCCGGGCCATCGAGAACACGGCTTTCCTGCTCGTCTACGGTTCCCGCGAACCGTTGGTGGTGGACGACCTGACCACCGATGCCCGTTTCCCCAAGCCGGAGAAGGCCGACGAGGGGGCGCGCTGCCTGGTGGCCGTCCCCATCCAGCACAAGGGGGAGATAACCGGGGTGCTCACCCTGGTGGACCGGCGTGAGGGGGGGATCTTCCTGAAGTACCATCAGGAACTGGCCATGCTGCTGGCCACCGAGGCCGGGTCGCTGCTGGCCAACGCCCGCCTGCTGGAGGAAGTGCTGCAGCGCCGGGCTTTCGAGAAGGAGCGGGAACTGGCCGAGACGGTCTGGCGACGCTTCCTCCCCTCCATCCTCCCGGAGGTGACCGGGTTCACTCTGGCCGCCACCTGCAACCCGGCCCGGCGTATCGGCGGGGACTATTACGACTTCATATGCCAGGGTGACGGACGGACGGTCATCGCCCTGGGCGACGTGTCCGGTTCGGGCATGCCGGCCGCCCTGCTGATGAGCAACCTGCAGGCCATGCTGAGGATGAGCCTGCGGATGCACCCCGAACCGGAGCGGGCCGTCACCCTGGTCAACGAGCACCTCTGTTCGACCACCGATCCCCAGAACTTCGCCACCCTTTTCCTGGGTGTGATCGACCCGGAGACCCGGGTCTTGACCTATGTCAACGCCGGACACAACCCCCCCTATGTGCTGAGTCGGGACGGGAAGGTCGCGGAACTGAGGGCCTCTGGCATCCCGATCGGCTTCCTGCCCGACGCGGTCTACGAGGCGCCCATGATGTCGATCCCCAAGGGCTCGCGCCTGCTGATGTTCAGCGACGGGATCGTCGAGGCGACCCGGGCCGACGGCGAGATGTTCGGCGAGGAGCGGCTGCTGGCGCTCGCCCGGGAGTCCGAGGGACGTCCCCCCGGCGAACAGATCCAGGCGGTCATGGAGGCAGTGGAGTCCTGGTGCGTCGGCAGCACCGCCTACCAGGACGACCGCACCC
>CAYUVJ010000126.1:0-6746 GCA_964447955.1 uncultured Gemmatimonadota bacterium | reverse complement strand
TCGACGGCATGCTCGTCCATCAGGGGACGAACGACGTAGGAGACCCGCCAGTCACCCGGCGCCGGGGTCGTGACCTGATCCCGCCCACCGGCCCATTGGGCCTCGGCGGGCCGAGCCGAAGAGATGAAGAAGGCCGAGGCGAAGAAGAAGACACAGGTCGAGAGGACGGTCCGGGTGAACGTCGACGGCGGACCGGTAAGGGTTCGGCGCAGCCAGCTTATGAGGGATATATTCTGCATATGTCTTCGAACGCCCAGATCACCCGACTGTTCAACGAGATGGCCGACCTGCTCGAACTCTCCGAGGCCAACCCGTTCAAGGTCCGAGCCTACCGCAGGGGGGCCCAGGCCGTCGACGCCTTAAGCGAGGATGTGGCCCAGCGGGCCGCCGAGGGGACCCTCGAGGAGATCCCCGGCATCGGCCGCGACCTGGCCGCCAAGATACGCGAACATCTGGCCGAGGGCAGTATCGCAGAGCTGGAGGAGCTGCGGGCCGCGGTCCCGGCGGTGCGGGTCCAGATGACCCGTATACCGGGATTGGGGCCCAGGAACGCCATCCGGCTCCACCAGGAACTGGGGATCGAGGACCTGGAAGGACTGGCCGCCGCCTGCCGCGAGGATCGGGTGGCCGTGCTCAAAGGTTTCGGGGCCAAGAGCCAGCAGAACATCCTGGAGGGGCTGGAGTTCCTGGAACGGGCTTCCTTACGCCGTCCTCTGGGGACCGTCCTCGATGTGGCCGAGGAGATCGCGGCCTCCCTGCGTGAGGCCGAGGGAGTCGCCGAGGTCAGTGTGGCCGGGAGCCTGCGGCGCATGAAGGAGACGGTCAAGGACATCGACCTGGTGGCCGCCGCCGCCGATCCCGGACCGGTCATGGAGGCCTTCACCACCCACTCCCGGGCGGCCCAGGTGCTGGCCCAAGGGCAGACCAAGGCGAGTATCCGGACCGAGGACGACCTGCAGATCGACCTGCGGGTGGTCGAACCGGCGGTCTTCGGAGCCGCCCTGATGCATTTCACCGGCAGCCGCGAGCACAACATCCGCCTGCGGGAGCGGGCGGCTGCCCGGGACATCCGGATCAACGAATACGGGATCTTCGATATACGTGGTCTCTCCGAGGAGGAAGCTGAGGACCCGCCCGCCGAGCGCCGCCTGGCGGCCGACACCGAGGCGGCTTGTTTCGAGGCCCTCGGTCTCCCTTTCATCCCCCCCGAACTGCGCGAGGACGCCGGCGAGGTGGAGGCCGCCCTCGAGGACCGGCTCCCGATGCTGGTGAACCCCGGGGACATCCGCGGGGACCTGCACGCCCACACCGACGCCAGTGACGGCCGCCAGACCCTGGAGGAACTGGTCGCGGCCGCCCGCCGCCTCGGCTACGCCTACATCGGGGTGACCGACCACTCCCAGAGCCTGAAACTGGCCGACGGGCTCGACCTCGAGCGGATGCGCTGGCAGATCGACCGGGTGCGCGAGCTGGACGCCCGGACCGACGACATCCGCATCCTGGTCGGCACCGAGGTGGACATCCTGAAGGACGGCTCCCTCGACTATCCCGACGAGCTGCTCACCGAGCTCGACATCGTCATCGGCTCGATCCACACCAACTTCCGACTCGACCTCCAGACCCAGACCCGGCGCCTGGTCACCGCCATGCAGAATCCCCTGCTCTTCGCCATCGGACATCCCACCGGCCGACTGCTGGGGGAACGGGAGGCCTACCCGGTCGACATCGAGGCCGTGATCGCCGAGGCCGCCCGGACCGGCACCGCCCTGGAGATCAACGCCAACCCCCGGCGGCTCGACCTGAACGACCGGAACGCCCGGCAGGCCAGCCGGGCCGGGGTCCCCATCCTCATCTCGACCGACGCCCACCGGACCGGCCAGCTCGATTTCATGCATTTCGGGGTCCGGGTGGCCCGCCGCGCCTGGCTGGAGCCGGCCGATATCGTTAACACCCGCGGACCGGACGACCTGCTGGAGGTCCTGCATCGGAAACGGAAGGCCCGGGGGTAGGACAGGGCGCCGGCCGGCCGGGACCGCCACCAGGCCGGGACCGCCGCACACCTTGTAGCGGTGGTTCGGGCACCGTATATTGATATGTTAGACCACGAAAACGGCCTGAGACCGCAGACGCCAGCCCTGCGCCGGGCCCCCGGAACGGGAGGAACGAGTTTGAGCCGCAAGGTACGAGGTATCCAGGCGATGATCACCCTGGCCGCCGCCCTGGCCCTGATGATCACCGCCAACGCGCCCCGCACGGTCGAGGCGCAGGGGATCCCGGTGCGACTGAGCACCCGATCCATGGGCATGGGCGGGGCCACGTTGCTCAGCGGAGGCCCCATCGAGACCGGCTACATCAACCCCGGCGCCCTCTCCCTGACCGGCGGGTTCCACCTCTACATCCCGATGGTGCAGCTGGGATTCAACCAGACCCTGATCGACATGATCGACTTCGTCGATGAGAACCAGGACAACTTCGGGGACTTCGCCACCCTGCCCCTGGCCCAGCAGATCACTTTCGCCACCGAGGTCAACGAGACCTTCAACAACCAGTGGGTCAACCTGGCCGTCGACCCGCTGGTGGGCATCCAGATGGGCAAGCTGAGCCTGGCCGCCTACTCGGTGACCCGGGCCAACGTGCAGGTCTACGGCGATCCCAACCCGATCGCCCCGAACGCCGGCATCAAGATGTGGCCGGTCGTCGACCTGGTCCTCAACGCCGGGCTGGGGCTGCAGCTGGGCCCGATGCTGCATGGCGGGATCGGCGTGCGCTACCTGCAGCGTTCCTTCACCAACGATCTGATCGACATCAATTCTGAGGACTTCGAGAACATCGGGGATGTCTTCTCCGAAGCGATGGACGAGTCCCAGGAGTCCATCTCAGGATTCGCGGTGGATGTGGGCGCGACCTTCACCCTGACTAAGGCACTGGCCGTGGGTGGGGTCATCCGCAGCCTGGTGGGCAGCATCGAGGACGCCAACACCCTGGTCGAATGGGAGAACAAGCCGATCATCGGGGCAGGCGTGAGGCTCAAGCCGCTCGAACTGCTCATGGGCATCCCGACGTTCATCCTGAAGGACCTCACCCTCGAGGCCGACCTGATGGACATCACCAACTCCAACGACGAGGACTTCACCGAGAAGCTCCTGCTCGGGGCCGAGGCCAAGATCTACCCCATCATCCCCATCCCGATCTACCTTCGGGCCGGCTACGGCCGGGGGAAGATGAACCTGGGGGCCGGGCTCCACTTCCTGATCCTCGACATCGGCGCGGCCATGACCACCGTCCGAACCCAGACCCCGACCGGGGAGTTCCTGGACGACGACATCTTCTCGCTCTCGCTGGGTATCGGCTGGTAAGCGGGAGAAGCAGACAGGCAGTTTCGTCGGACCCGTCCGCGGGTACCGACGCGAAGGGCGGCCCTCGGGCCGCCCTTCTTTTTCAATACGTGATCCGGCTGTTGGTCAGGGTCATCAGGGTGCGGTCGGAGTCCCGTGCCCGGGCCAGCAGGGTGAACGAGGTGTCGTCCGCCGTATAGGAGATGAAGGTGAACCGGGAGTCCTCCTCCCGGGGAGGCATCCCGATGAAGGAGGCGACCACCAGCCGCAGGTCCTCGTAATTCTGGATCAGGTCGGTGTGCGGGAAAGCCATCGTATCGTTGGTGGTCTGGTACATGAAGATGCCCCGCATGGCCAGGGTCATCTCGTATTCGGCGGCCGAGATACGGGCCTTGTGGGTGATGCTGCGGTACTGCGGGATGGCAATGGCCGCCAGCAGGGCCACGATGACCAGCGAGATGAGGATCTCGATGAGGGTGAAGCCCTCTTCTCCGGCAACCCGTCGGCCGGGCTCGATAACCATCTGAGGTCTCCTCGATCCTTTGGCGACGGGGGGCAGATGGCGGTCGGCAGAGATGTTAGCACTCCATATCGAAGGAGGCCAGGCCGCCGTTCACCGCCTCCAGCCCACCTCCGGCTCAGCCCTCGAGCCCGGTGGAGAGCCCCTTGAAGACCCGTTCCTGGAAGGCTTCGCAGGTCCAGGGCATCTTGAGCCGGAAGACTTCCATGAAAGCCACCGCGTAGAGGCGGATCTCATACTGGGCATGCTGCTCGGCGCGCAGCCGGATGAAGTTCATCAGGCTGCGGGCGTTCACCGTCCAGTAGAACTGGGTGTAGGTGGACAGGGGCAGCACCTCGCGGGCGATCTCCTTGGCCACCCCGGCCTCCAGCAGACGCCGGTAGAGCGCCCAGGTCTCTTCCTGGTGGGCCTTCATCACGGTCAGCAGTTCCTGTTCCTGCCCGGGCTCCAGGCGTCCGGTGCTCCCCTGCCGGTTCGCCCGGTCGGGGACCCGCAGGCCGTCGGGCAGGTGCATCTCCCCCTCGTCGAAGGTGGTGTACCGGCCCGAGATCTCGTTGTAGGAGGCCCAGCGGTGCCGGAACCACTGCCGGGCGACGAAGAAGGGGCATTTGACGTGGAACTTGAAGACCGCGTGCTCGAACGGGGTCTCGTGTCCGTGCTTGAGCAGGTAGGCGATCAGTCGGCGATCCTTCTCCCCCCCCTTGCTGCCCGAACCGAAGGAGACCCGGGCCGACTGGACGACCGCGTCGTCTCCTCCCAGCATGCCGACCAGACGGATGAACCCTTTGTCCAGTACCCGGCTCTCCCACTCGGCTTCCACCAGGTCGCTGAGACGTTCGGTGGCCGATTCCTGCAGTGCCGCTTCTTCCACCTGGGCCAGTTCGGCGGCATGCATCTCAGGAGCATCGGAACGTTCATCGGGACGGGGCGGCAAAGCGGGACCTCCCTGGGATCGTGATCTCGGACGGACACCGGTCGGTGGACCGGAGGCAGGCTCCATATCCAGGACGCAGCCGGAAGCCCACAGGATAGGACGAGGGTACGATATCCCGGACTTCCCGGGAATCCATCTTGTCACCATGCCCCCAGGCCCACTTATTGCGACGACCTTTTATCCCCCGGCCAGGAGGCTCCATGTCAGGTTCTGCCATCACCCGTATCTTCCTACGCGCTCCGCTGATCGTCCTGATCGCCCTGCTGCTCGCCCTCACCGCCTGTTCCGAGGGCGGAGCACCACAGGGCGAGGCCTACCGGATCCGGGGCGAGATCGAAGGACTCGGTGACGCCACGCTCTACTACATCTGGACCGATGAGAGCTCACCCATCGGATTCGGACGCGACACGGTGGACGCCGTGGACGACCGCTTCGAGATCCGCGGCCGGTCCGCCGAGACGATGCTGCTCATGGTCATGCCCCGGATCGAGGCGCTCAACCGGGTCCTGCCGGACGGCCGCTACATGCCGCCCCGCCCGCTCCAGCTCTTCGTCTACCCCGGGGCCGATATCCGGATCGAGGGCCGCATCGAGCGGGACCTGACCGCCTTCGCCACCGACGGCGGCCTCAACGACGACCTCACCACCCTCGAGCGGGTCACCCTGCCGCTGGAACACACGCTGACCGAACTCAACTACCAGCGGGTGATCGCCCTCCAGACCGGTGCGGTCGAGAGGGCCGATTCCCTCCTCCCTCGGTTGGAGGAGCAGGCGGCCGAGCTGCGTTCCGGTCAGGAGCGCTTCATCCAGGAGCATCCCGCTTCGGTGGTGAGCGCCTGGCTGCTGGACACCGCCCTGTCGACCCAACTCACCTTCGAGGAGCTGGACACTTACTGGGCGTCGCTGACCGAAGAGGTCCGCTCCCACCCCCTGGCCGCCCCCCTGCAGGCCAAGCTGGAGGGACAGCGGGCCACCGCCCTCGGCCAGACCGCCCCGCTCTTCGAGCGGACCGGCGTCGATGGTCGGCCCGTCCGGCTGGCTGATCACCGGGGCCGCTGGGTGATACTCGACTTCTGGGCCTCCTGGTGCGGACCCTGCATCCAGGGGATCCCCGAGATGAAGCGCTATTACGAGAAGTACCGGGATCGCCTGGAGATCATCAGTATCGCGGTCAACGATCAGCCGGACGAGTGGCGGGCGGCCATCCAGGAACACGTCCTCCCCTGGGTCCATCTCAACGACGATCAGGGAGCCGTTCCCATGGAGGTCACCCGGCAGTACGCCATCGAGGCGCTGCCCACCAAGATCATCCTCGATCCGGAGGGCCGGGTGGCCTACAAGCTGGTGGGTGAGTCCGGGGAGTTCTACCAGGAACTCGACCGTCTGCTCGGGGAGGGTCGATAGGGACCCGTCCGACCGGGTCCGATCATGAACACGGCCCTTGGATCACCGATCCGGGGGCCGTGCTTACAGGGTCGAGAACAGAGTAACCCACCCACCCTCAAGGGTGGCGGAGGACCCTGTCCCGCTGCCGTGTCTCAGGCGCCGAAGAAGTCGTAGTTCTTCTGGATGAAGCCCTGCCACTTCTCCGGGACCTCGTCCTCGGGGAAGATGGCCTCGACCGGGCAGACCGGTTCGCAGGCACCACAGTCGATGCACTCGTTCGGGTCGATGTACAGCATCTCGGCTTCTTCGTGTCCGTCCTCGTCCTTGGTGGGGTGGATACAGTCCACCGGACAGACGTCCACACAGGCCGTGTCCTTGGTGTTCACACAGGGTTCGCAGATGATGTAGGTCATGAAAATGGTCCTCCACTCAAGGTATGCGGGCTACTTTTCGACCCAGTACACAGGCCACTCTATGGAACGATTCCGGAGCAGGCAACCTGATTTTCGCATCCGGTGGCTGAACCTCGCCGGCCGGTGAGGTTCTTCTACATACACTCCATCAGACCGAAA
>CAYUVJ010000125.1:0-6757 GCA_964447955.1 uncultured Gemmatimonadota bacterium | reverse complement strand
CAGGCCGCGATCTCGCCCGGCTGGGGATCACGGTTCCGGGGAGGGCGGCACTTCAGGATGTTGGCGATGTAGACCTCTTCGCGTCCCAGCCCGATGCTCTCGATGATCTTGGTAAGCAGTCGGCCGGCCGCGCCCACGAACGGCAGTCCCTGCTCGTCCTCGTCCGCCCCCGGCGCCTCGCCTATGAACATAATATTCGCATCAGGATTCCCGGAACCGAACACCAAATTGTGCCGGGTCTCCCCCAGAGGGCACTTCAGACAGGGGAACGTCTCGGCCTGCAGCTGCTCGAGCAGGGTGATGCGGCCGGTCTTTTCCTCCGGGACGGGGCCCAGCATGCTGGCCGGAATACCCACCGGATCGTGCTCGGGGCGGGGCGGCCGGCCTCCCCAGGGGGGACCGGCCTCATCGGGCCCGAAGAGACTCTCCGGGACCGCTGCGGGTTCCTTCCGGACGGTCGCGGGACGAACGGATGGGGCTGATGCCGCAGTGGACGGATCCTCGGTCCGGGAGGCCGTTCCGGTCTCGGCGCCAGCGGGCTCACGGTCGGCGAAGAGAAGATCCCCCTCGCGGGCAGCCACTTCACGCAAGTGGCGGGCCCCTTCTTCGAGCCAGTCAGGGGGAAGGCCGCTCACCGCAGTCCCCGCACGTGGCGGAGAACGGCGTCGAGCAGCCGATGGGCGACACGTTCCTTGCTTTCGAGCCCGATCTCCTCGACCGCTCCGTCACGGTGGAGGATGGTCAGCCGGTTGGTCGGGGACCCCGGACCCTCGCCCTCGCCCTCCGGGTCGTTCACCGCGATCACATCGAGACCTTTTCGCTCCAGTTTACGACGTCCGGCTGCGACCCGGTCCCCCCCCTCCAGGGCGAACCCGACCACGATCCGCTCCCCCTTGTGCGGGGTCAGGCCGGCCAGGATGTCCTGGGTCGGTTCCAGTTCCAGGGTCACCGGCCCTCCGGTCCGGGGGATCTTCTCCCCAGCTGCTTCACGAGGCCTCCAATCGGCCGGGGCGGCGGCCATGATCAGCAGGTCGCACTCCTCGAACCGTTCCCCGACCGCCCGGGCCATCTGGTCGGTGGTCTCGACCCGGACGATCTCGAGGGGTCCCAGGGGGGGGTCCAGGGAGGTGGGGCCGCAGACCAGACGGACGCTCGCCCCCCGTTCAGCCAGGGCAGCCGCCAGGGCGAAACCCATCCGCCCACTGCTGCGGTTGCCGATCGTACGAACCGGATCGATGGGTTCGAGGGTCGGTCCGGCGGTGACCAGGGCCCGCACGCCGGCATAATCCCGATCGAGGGCCAACACCTCGAGTACCCGGCGGGCGATCCCTTCCGGCTCGGCCAGCTTGCCCGGACCGACCTCCCGGCAGGCCAGGTCCCCCTCATCGGGGGCGATCAGATGGACCCCCCGGGCGGCAAGGGTCTCCAGGTTGGCGGCCGTGGCCGGATGCTCGAGCATGCGGGTATTCATGGCCGGGGCGATGAACACCGGACCGGTGAAGGCCAGAGCGATGGTCGAGAGCAGGTCGTCGGCGAGCCCGTGGGCCAGCTTGGCCAGGATGTTCGCCGTGGCCGGGGCGATCACCAGGGCGTCTCCCCAGCGGGCCAGGTCGATGTGGTCCATGGCATCTGCCCCGGCCGAGTCCCACATGCCGGTGGGGACCGGGTGTCCGGTCAGGGCCTGGAGCTGGATGGGGGTGATGAACCGCTGCCCGGCAGCGGTGATGACCGCCCGGACATCATGACCTTCCCGCACGAAGGTACGGGCGAGCACGGCCCCCTTGTAGGCGGCCACCGAACCGGTGATGCCGAGGACGATCCGCACGGCCCCGGGGCTACTCTTCCCGGTCGGGTATCTCCGAGTACTCCACCCGGCCTTCGATGAGCCGGGTCAGCGACTCGGTGGTCACCTTGGTCTCCGGCTCCAGGTACTCGGGGTCGTGCACCGCCTGCATGCGGCGCAGGTTGTTGATCTTGCGGGCTTCCTTGGCCGCGACCACCACTGCCTGATAGATGTTGGGGGTCGTGTTACGGAAATCCTCGACGTTCAGACGTTCTTCTCTCACCGGCCCTGCTCCTCCTGCCATTGCATGAGTTCCACTCGGTACCGTTCGATGAACGGCCGCATCCGCGCCAGAGCGCACTTCTCGGCTTCGATGATGTTCACGATCCGGGCCACCGAGGTCTCGAAGTTCTCGTTGACCACCACATAGTCGTAGAGGTCGACGTTCTCGACCTCCTGGGGCGAAGTGGCCAACCGCTGACGGATGGCCGTCTCGCTGTCGGTCCCCCGGCTGATAAGCCGATCGGAGAGCTCCGACGGGGAGGGCGGGAAGATGAAGACGAGTACCGAGTCGAGAAAGTTCCGCTTGAGACTGCGGGCTCCCTGGACATCCACGTCCAACAAGACCACCTTCCCCCGCTCCACTGAACCGCTGAGCCGGGCTTTGAGGGTACCGTAGAGCTGGCCGTGCACCTCGGCCCACTCGGCCAGTTCCCCCCGCTCGACCATCTCGCGGAACCGCTCCTCGGAGACGAAGTGATAGTCCACCCCGTCCCGTTCCTTCTCGCGGCACGGTCGCGTGGTGACCGATACCGAGTACTCGGCGTTGTCCACCCGACGCAGCACCTCGTAACAGATGCTCGTCTTGCCGGCCCCTGAAGGGGCGCTGATGATCAGTGGGAATCCACGATTACTCAATGTTCTGCACCTGTTCTCGGATTTTCTCCAGCTCCTCCTTCATGGCGACCACGACCCGGGTCATCTCCGCGTCATTGGCCTTGCTGCCCACCGTGTTCACTTCACGGTGCATCTCCTGCAACAGGAAGTTCAGCGTCCGGCCGGCCGGGTCGGAGCCGGCCATGGCCTCCCGGAATTGGGCCAGATGGCTGTGGAGCCGGGTGCACTCCTCGCTTACGTCGATACGGTCGGCATAGAGCACCAATTCCTGCTCCAGGCGTTCCCGGTCGGAGGGAGTTCCGTTCAGGAGCTCCGCGATCCGTTCCCGCAGTCGTTCAGCATACGCCCGGGTACGTTCAGGGGCCAGTCGCTCCACCTCGGCCAGTCCCTCTGCCAGGTGTTCGATCCGTTTGTCCAGATCGGCGGCCAGGGCCTCCCCTTCCCTCCGCCGCATGGCCGTACAGGCTTCGAGGGCGGCTTCGAGCGCGGGACCGATCCCGCGCCAGTCGGTCTCCTCGTCCACTTGCTCAGGGGGGGAGGTGAAGACATCCCGGAAGGCGGTCAGTATGGCCAGGTCGGGTTCTCCCGACACCCCGGTGGCGGCGGCCAGTTCCCGCAGAGCCTCCACATACCCCCTGGCCCGCTCCAGGTTCAGGACCGGTGCCGCCGGGGTGGGACTCTCGGTGGTCACCGCCACCGAGATCTTCCCCCGCTCCATCCGGGTCCGGATCCGCTCCCGGATGCGTTCCTCCAGACGGGTCGCCTGGGGAGTTCCCCGGACGGCGACGTCGAGGAAGCGGTTGTTGACCGTCCGGATCTCGACCGTCACCGGTCCGTCGGGACCTTCGGCCGTACCGCGGCCGAACCCGGTCATACTCGTGACCATCGGCTCCCTCCGTCCCGGTTCTGGTTCGAGGCGCCCCGCCTCCGCGCCGTGAAGATGATGACGGCCCCGACCACGATCAGCAGGAGCCCGATGAGATGGTTCACCGTCAGGTCGAACGCGACCCCTCTCAACACGACCATGCTGTTTTCATAATACCGGAAGAAGTCTTCGAGCCAACGCGTGAGGCCGGTCAAGACAAGATAGGTCCCGATGAGGGTACCGTCAAATCTCCCCCCACGCCGCTCGATGAGGAGGAGCACGACGGCGATGAGCAGATTGTCGGCCGCGATGTAGAGCTGGGTCGGGTGGATCGGGATACCCGGGAAGACCGAACCGGCCTGTGAAGCGGGCGGGAAGACCATACCGCACCAGCCTTCGGTGGGGTGTCCGAAGCAGCATCCGTTCAGGAAACAGCCCACTCGGCCGACCGCGGTGCCCAGAGCCAGCGCCGGCGCCCCGGCGTCGAGCACCGTCCAGGGATCGAGACGCCAGCGCCGGACCAGCCAAGCGGCGACCGGCAGGGCCAGCATGATCCCCCCATAATAGACGAAGCCCTGGAGTCCCAGCGAACCGTCGGCCTGGACCGGCCAGAGGACACGCCACGGCTCACGGGCGAACTCGCTGGCATGGGTGAGCGCGTAGAGCAGGCGTCCGCCCAGCATCCCGGTCACCACCATCACCAGGGAGAGGTCGACCATTCGGACCGCCGGCAGTCCTCGGGCCTTTCCCCGCAGGACCAGGACGGTGATGCCCAGTGCGAATCCCAGGGCCATGAAGAGTCCGTAGCTGCGCAGCACCAGCGGACCGATCCGGAGGAGTTCGGGGTGCACTAATACTCCATCCAGCGCATGCGGAAACCCAGGATGAGCCCGATCAGGGCCATCTGACTGAGCAGGTGGGACCCTCCGTAGGAGACGAACGGCAAGGGGAGCCCGGTGATGGGCAGCAATCCGAGGGCCATCCCGACGTTGACCACGAAATGGAAGAAGAGGACCGCGGTGGCCCCCACCACCACCAGCTGGCCGAAGGGGTTGCGTATCTCGGCCGCGGCCCGGAGGGCCCGGGCCAGGATGAGCGAGAAGAGCAGGATGACCGTGAGGGCTCCGAGCAGACCGGTCTCTTCGGCGATGACGCTGAAGATGAAGTCGGTGTGCTGTTCGGGCAGGAAGTTGAGCTTGGTCTGGGTGCCCTGGAGGTAACCCTTGCCCAGCAGGCCCCCCGAACCCACGGCCACCGTGGACTGGATGATGTGGTAGCCCGCCCCGAGTCGGTCCTGCTGGGGATCGAGGAAAGTCACGATGCGTTGCCTCTGGTAGTCGTGCAGATGGTCCCAGGCCATCGGGGTCAGCACTCCGAAGGCGATGACGGTCAGCAGCACCGCGGCGGCCACTCCCCGACGCAGCCGGGCCCGCCAGATAATGGCTCCGATCACCAGCAGCATCAGTCCCCAGGTCAGAGGGGAGAAGGCGGTCATCACGCTCAGGCCGGGACTGCAGAGCAGGATGATGGCCCAGAGTGGCAGCCCTCGCCAGAAGAGCATCGGGATGATGATCACCGGGAAGATGACCGAAGTGCCCAGGTCGGGCTGCCGGGCCACCAGCAGGAAAGGGAGCCCGCCCAGGGCCATCGGCACGAGGAAGTCCTGGACCCGGCGGAAGGACACGTTCCGGCCGGCCAGGTAACGCGCTGCGGCCAGGATGAGGGCCACCTTGGCCGGCTCGCTCGGCTGGAACCGGATACCCAACGGGAGATCGAACCAGCGCGAGCTTCCCCCCACGTCCACCAGGATGCCCACCAGCAGCAGGATGGCCAGTCCGTAGAGGATGTAGGAGGTACTGTAGAAGAACTGGATCGGCAATGCGGTCACCAGGAAGAGGAGGGCCAGCCCCAGCAGGGCCCAGACGATCTGGCGGGTATGGAGCGGGGTCGGTACCTGCACGTTCTCCACCGTCGCCGAGTAGACGAAGGCGATCCCGATGACCAGCAGGGCCACCACGCTCCAGAAGAGCACCCGGTCGAAGTCGCGCCGGGCCCAGAGAACCGTCCCGAGACCGCCCCTCATCTCACACCGCCCTCCCCCACCACCATAGCGGGGACTGGGGGGCGGGTGCGGGCCCAGGCCCGCAGCACCTCGAAGGCGATCGGGGCGGCCACGGTCGACCCCCCACCCCCGTTCTCCACCAGCACGGTGACCACGATCTCCGGGACCTCGGCCGGTGCATAGCAGGTGAACCAGGCGTGGTCTTCCCCATGGGGGTTCTGTCCCGTCCCGGTCTTGCCGGCCACCCGGATGCCGGGCAGGCGCGGGGCCAGCCAGCGGGCGGTCCCATGCTCCCCGTTCGAGACCGCCTCCATCCCTGCCCTGACCACGGCCAGGTCCTGGGGATCGAGTCCCGGTATGGGCTGGGATGGTTCATGAGGCCGCGGCTGCAGGGTGCCGTCGGCCGGTTCGAGCACCTCCCGCACCAGGAAAGGGGTGACCCGCTCCCCCCCGTTGGCCACCGCGGCCGTCATCACCGCCACCTGCAGGGGGGTGGCCAGGATCTCCCCCTGCCCGATGGCGAGGTTGATGACCTGGCTCGACTCGATCCAGCGTCCCGTCCCCAGTCGGCGGTTGTACCAGCCGGCGTCAGGGAAGGAACCGGCCAGCTCGTCGGGCAGGTCGATGCCCACCCGGTGACCCAGGCCGAACTGGACGGCCAGGTCATGCAGCGGCTTCAGCCCCGTACGCACCCCGACCTGGTAAAAGTAGACATCACACGACTGCTCGAGCGCGTCGACCAGCGTCAGGCTGCCATGACCCGGACTCCAGCACCGGAAGGGACGGTTGCCCAGGGCCCAGCCCCCCGGCACGCAGGGATCGAGCCGGGTGGTCGGGGTGATGACCCCCTGCTGGAGACCGGCCAGGGCGGTGAGTACCTTGAGGGTGGAGGCCGGCGGGTAGA
This sequence comes from uncultured Gemmatimonadota bacterium, assembly GCA_964447955.1. Taxonomy (GTDB): domain Bacteria; phylum Blakebacterota; class Blakebacteria; order Blakebacterales; family CAYUVJ01; genus CAYUVJ01. Next base: position 246 of record CAYUVJ010000125.1, on the reverse strand, counting down.
GTCCGGCCACCGCGCGGTTGAGCAGGGGTCGGTCAGGGTCGTTGGTCAGCCGGTTCCAGGTCTCGGTGTCCAGCACCCCGCTGAAGTCGAGCGGGTCGAAACCCGGCACACTGGCCAGCACCAGCACCGCCCCATCCCGCGGGTCGAGGGCGACCACCGCCCCTCGGGCGGTGTCGTGGAAGGCCGATTCGGCGGCCTGCTGGAGGTCGATGTCGAGGGTGGTCAGCAGGTCGCGGCCGTGCCGCG
>CAYUVJ010000124.1:0-6761 GCA_964447955.1 uncultured Gemmatimonadota bacterium | reverse complement strand
CGTCCAGCATCGCCTCGTCCATGTTCACATCCAGGACCTGGGCGCCGTTCTCGGCCTGCTGGCGGGCCACCTCCACGGCCCCCTCCCAGTCCCCTTCCTGGACCAGCCGGGCGAAACGGCGGGAGCCGGTCACATTGGTCCGCTCGCCCACGTTGATGAAGTTGCTCTCCGGGCCGATAGTGAGCGGCTCCAGGCCGGCCAGGCGGCAACGGGGTTCGGGGTGGGGGGGCCGCCGGGGGGGATGGGCGGAGACGGCTTCGGCGATGGCCCGGATGTGTTCGGGGGTGGTACCGCAGCAGCCCCCCACGATGTTGAGCAGACCCTGGGCGGCGAACCCGCCCAGGACCCGGGCCATGTACTCGGGGGACTCGTCGTAGCCGCCCAGTTCGTTGGGCAGGCCGGCGTTGGGATGCAGACTGGTGTAGAAGGGAGCGCTGCGGGCCAGGGCCTGGATGTGGGCGTGCAGGGATTCGGCTCCCAGCGAGCAGTTGAGCCCCACGCTCAATGGCCGGGCGTGGGCCACCGAGACCTGGAAGGCCTCCACCGTCTGCCCCGAGAGGGTCCGACCACTGGCGTCCACCACGGTCCCCGAGACCATGACCGGGACCCGCTGACCGGTCTCCGCGAACAGCTCTTCGAGGGCGAAGAGGGCCGCCTTGGCATTGAGGGTGTCGAAGACGGTCTCGACCAGCAGCAGGTCGGCGCCTCCCTCGACCAGCCCGAGGGCGGCTTCCCCGTAGGCGGCGGCCAGGACCTCGAAGGTGATGTTCCGCTTCCCCGGGTCGCTCACGTCGGGGGAGAGCGAGGCGGTGCGGTTGGTCGGGCCCAGCACCCCGGCCACGAAACGGGGCCGAGCGGGATCATCCTGCTCGGCTTCGTCAGCCGCCCGGCGGGCCAGGGCGGCAGCCGCGTGATTCATCTCCCGCACATACGCTTCCAGACCGTAGTCGGACTGGGAGACGGTATTGGCGTTGAAGGAGTCGGTCTCGATGATGTCCGCCCCGGCCTCCAGGTAGGCCCGGTGGACCCCGAGGATGGCCTCGGGCCGGGTCAGGCAGAGGAGGTCGAAGTTCCCCTGGAGGGGGCGGGGGTGGTCCGTGAAGCGTTCCCCCCGGAAGTCTTCCTCGGTCAGCTGCAGGCGCTGGAGCAAGCTGCCCATGGCACCGTCGAGCACCAGGATGCGGCGACGGAGCAGGGGGTCGAACTCGGCGAGTCGGTCCGCGCGGGAACGCGCGGCGGCACGGTGCGGGGACATCGGGAACCTCTCGGCATTCGCCCCGGCAGCGGCGGTTACCCGGAGCGGGCGATTTAGCGATTTGTTTTTACGGTGGCTGCAAGCGGCCGCAAATCACCACCGGTGCGGTATGGGGTGAATATGGGCGCCTCGCCCGGGAGCGTCAAGGAGCGCCTGGAGCACGTCTCGACTATCCGGACCCGGGAGGTGGTTGCCACCTTGCCGGGAGGGCGACATAATCGCGTCGCCCCCCGAACCGCCCGGAGGAACCATGTCCCGTCGTCTTCTGTCCGTCGTCCCGTCCCTGTCGCTGATCCTCTCCCTGGCCCTCTTCACAGCGCCGGTCGGCGCTCAGGACCCGATGAGCCCGGAGGCCTTCTTCGGTCACGTGGTCGGGGCCGACTACCACCTGACCACCTATGAACGGGCCATGGAGTGGTTCGACCATCTGGCCGCCCACTCGGCCGGCCGGATGCGGGTGCTGCCCATGGGGACCACCGGCCTGGGCCGGCCCCACCGTTACGCCGTCATCTCCTCGGCCGAGAACCTGACCCGACTCGAAGAGGTCCGCACCGCCGCCCGGCGGCTCAGTCTGGCCCGCGACCTCTCCCCCGAAGAGGCCGCCCGCCTGGCCGCCGGCACGAAGGCCGTCGCCTGGATCGATGTCGGGCTCCATGCCACCGAGTGCGCGCCCAGCGAACACGCCCTTCAGCTGGCCTACGATCTGGTCACCGGCGAGGATGCCCGCAACCGGCGCATCCGCGAAGAGGTCGTCACCCTGATCCTCTTCCCAAACCCCGACGGGATGACCCTGGTGGCGGAGTGGTATATGGATCATGTAGGCACCGAGTTCGAACGCAGCCGGATGCCCTGGCTCTACAACCGCTATGTCGGGCACGACAACAACCGCGACTCCTACAACGTCACCCAGGACGAGGTACGCAACATCAGCCGCCTGCAGAACCGGGAGTGGTTTCCCAACGTCGTCTACAACCACCACCAGACCGCACCCTTCCCGACCCGCATCTGGTTGCCCCCCTACGGGGAGCCGACCAACCCGAACAAGCCGGGGGAGGTCATCCGCTGGGAGAACCTGATCGGGGCGGCCATGGGGATGGCCTTCGATGCCGAGGGCAAGCCGGGGGCGGTCTCCCGCATCGGCTTCGACGCCTGGTACCCCGGTTTCATGACCCAGGTGGTGACCCACCACAACATCCCCTCGATCCTGACCGAGACCGCCCTCTACTCCCTGGCCACCCCGCACGAGTACGGACCCGAGGACATCCCGGAGAACTGGCGGGGCTTTGAGAAGTCGGCCTTCTACACCACCCCCTGGGAGGGAGGCTGGTGGCGGATCGGCGACGCGGTCGACTACTGTCTGACCGCCTCGATGGCCGTGCTGGACGTAACCGCCCGCTATCGCGAGGAGATGCTCCTCTCCAAGTACCGCCTGGCCCGGGCCAACCTCGAACGGTTCGCCGCCCATCCCCCCTACGGCTGGATCTTCCCCCTCGACCAGACCGACCCTTTCGCCCTGACCGAACTGCTCGACAAGTCCGACCTGCTGGGGATCGAGGTCTACACGATCCGACAGCCCGTCCGGATCGGGAAGCGGGAACTGCCGGCGGGGAGTCTGGTGGTCCCCACCAGCCAGCCCTTCGGCGGCTTCGTGAAGACCCTGATGGAGCGTCAGGATTATCCCGACCTGCGTGGATTGACCCACCTCTGGCAGGGTATCCCGCGGCGGGTCGAGATCACCGGAGAGCCCCTGCGGCCCTATGACGTGGCCGGCTGGACCCTTCCCCTGCAATTGGGCCTGGAGGCGGTCGAACTGGACCGGCCGGTCGACGGTCTGCCGCTGGTCCGGCTGACGGGAGCGCTGCCGCCCCGCCGGACCGTGGGGGAGGGGCGGGGCGATCTGCTGCTGGAGCCCTCCGACGGCGCCTCCTGGAAGGCGGTCAACCGCCTGCAGGCCGCCGGGGTGGCGGTACGCCGGGAGCGGGGCGGAGCGGGGCGGTTCGTGGTGGCCGCCGACGACCGCGACCGCTTCGAGACGGTGGCCCGCGAGACCGGCGCCCGGGCCCGGCCTGCGTCGGAACGTCTGGACACCGCTCCGCTCGGTCCGATCCGGGTCGGGTTGTACGCGCCCTGGCAGGGGAGCATGGACGAGGGCTGGTTGCGCTGGATCCTGGAGCATTACGACTTCCCCGTGGTCACGGTGCGCAACGAGCGGATAGTGGCCGGGGATCTGTCCCAGGACTTCAATGCCCTGGTACTCCCCTCGGTCCCGGCCCGGACCATCCTGCAGGGCAACCGGGAGGGTTCGGTCCCGCCCGCCTACGCCGGCGGCATCGGGGAAAAGGGATTGGCGGCGCTCCAGGCGTTCGTACAGGCCGGGGGGACCCTGTTCTGCCACGAGTCCTCCTGCGATCTGGCCCTGACCGATTTCGGGCTGCCGCTGCGTAACGTCTCGCGCGAGGCGACCCGCGCCGGCTACTACTCGGCCGGCTCCCTGCTGCGGTTCACCTGGGATGAGGCCAGTGACCTGACCCGGGGGATGGACCCCGACGGGGTGGCCTTCGTGGGCTCCCGGCCGATGCTCTTCGAGGTGACCGGGGAGGGAGAGGGGGAAGTGGGCACCCCGCGGGTGGTCGGCCGCTTCCCTGAGGAGGGAGCGCTCCTGCTGAGCGGCTACCTGGAGGGGGAGGAGGCGGTGCAGGGGAAGGGGGCGGTGGTCGAGGTCCCCTACGGGCGGGGCCGACTGGTCCTGGTCGGCTTCAGCCTGCACAACCGGGCTCAGACCGTGGCCGATTTCAAACTCCTCTTCAACGCGGTGCTGCCGACCCGGCGCTAGTCCGGGCCCCGGGGCCGCGGCAACAGAAAAAAGAAGGGCGGGCCCTCCGGTCCGGGGAGCCCGCCCTCGTCTTGTCCTGCTTCCAGCCCGACGCTAGCGGATACGCGGCGGGTTGATCGGGTCGTCGATCACATCGAAGGACTGGGTGGCCACCTCGCGGTCGCCCACCATCAGGGTGACCTGGTAGGTCCCGGGGGTGAGCCGGCCGAAGCTGCCCCGGCCGCCGCGGCCACCGGCCGCCTGCTGCCGCCGGCCGTTCCAGGTGACCAGGTGCAGACCCTGGGTCCCGGGGGCGTTCTCGCCCTCCAGGGTGATCAGGTCCTGTCCCTCGCTGTCCTTGACCACCAGCTTGACCCCCTCGGTGTCGGCCTTCAGCCAGTAGTAGATGGAGGCCTCGGTGGGGGGGTTGGGCACTACGGCGAACTCGCCGTACGAGGAGCCCTTCTGCTCAAGCATGTTCCAGGCCACTACGCGCTGGGGCTCGAAGAGGTGGGCGTCCTCGGCGAAGGTGCCGGTCTTGAACTCCTTGAAGGGCCAGATGTCGGCGATGTAGATGCCGCGCCCGAAGGTGCCGATGATCAGGTCGCGCTCCCGCTTCTGGATGTCCAGATCGTAGATGATCACATCGGGAGCCGCATCGCTCATCTTCACGAACGAGGCGCCGGTGTCGATCGAGATGTAGAGCCCGTAGTCGGTGGCCAGGTAGAGCACCTCGGTGTTGTCGGGGTCCTCGATCACGTCGCGGACGGTAGCTTCCAGACCGGCCGCCAGCCGCTTCCAGGTCTTGCCCAGGTCATGGGTCACGTAGAGGTACGAGGTGTCCTCGTTGTGGGTCCGGTAGCCCGAGAAAGATACATAGCAGGTGTTGACGTCGGTCAACGAGGGCGTGACCCGCGAGACCCAGCGGTCGAAGGGAATCACGTCACCCGTCACGCCGCGCTTGGTCCGTCCGTTCGGCTCGTAGAACTGGAAGGTTAAGTTGGTCCAGTTCTTCCCGAAGTCGGAGGAGACCTGGAGGTTGCCGTCGTCGGTCCCGGCCCAGTAGACGCCCATCTGCACCGGCGACTCGGCGAAGGTGTAGACGGTCGGGTACTGCAGGTTGGTCAGACGCGACTCGGCGATGCGCTCCGGGTCGGCCCGGGTGAGGTCGGGACTGACCTGTTCCCAGGTCCCGGCGTCCCCATGGGAAGGGGAGCGCCAGACGTACTGCGAACAGACGTAGACGATCCCCGGGTTGTGCGGGCTGAGCACGATCGGGGCGTCCCACTGGTAGCGCTGGCGGGGGAGCCCCTGGAGTGCCTGACCACTCGGACGCAGGCCGGCCCGGGCACCGGTCTCCAGGTTCATCCGGGTGGAGGACCCGAACTGGCTCTCGAAGTAGATCCACTCCGGGTTCCACCAGTCACGCACCGCGTAGAAGCCGTCACCGGTCGGCAGGTACCGCCAGTCGGCCGGGAATACACCGTAGCCGTTGCGGTTGCGCGAGGGCCCGATCCAGCAGCCGTTGTCCTGGGTACCGCCCATGACGTTGTAGGGGAACTCGTCATCGGCCGACACATCGTAGAACTGCTGGGCCGGGATGGTCTCCTTCTGGGACCAGTGGGCCCCGCCGTCCCAGGTCTCGTTCACCGCGCCGTCGTTGGCGCTCAGGATGTGGTCGGAGTCGAGCGGGTCGATCCAGAACCCCCGGTGGTCGACGTGGGTGCCGTGATCCCGGTTCCAGCGGAGCCCCTCCAGGGTCCGTCCGCCGTCGGTCGACTTCTCGGGGCTGGTGTTGGCCAGGTAGATGGTGTCGGGGTCGTTGTGGTCGACATAGACGCGGCCGTAGTAGCCCGCCTCGGTGTCGTTGACCGACTCCCGGGTGTCGAAGTCGTACTGGGTCATCATCTGCCAGCTCTCGCCCTGGTCGTCGGAGCGGTAGATGGCCCCGTTGAAGGAGGCCGGCTGCAGCAGGGCCAGGGCAGGGGCGTAGAGGGCGTCCAGCACGTAGCGGTTGAGGGTTTCGGTCTTGGCCGTGCGCTCCTCGTCGGTTCCCGGCTGCCAGGCCATGGTCTTCTCGATCTCGGTCACTGCGGCCAGCAGGTCGGCGTCGTCGCGGTAGGCCCGGCGGACGGCGGTGTTGAAGGCGGCCAGATCGAGTCCGATGTCGCTCTGGAAGTCGGGGTCGGTGACCAGGCTGTTCAGGTTCAGGGCCAGGTCACGCTCGTTCGTGAACTCGACCGGAGTGAACTGGACCAGCCGCCGGATGGTGTTGTTGGGCCGGTAGGACTTGAATTTCTCCAGGTCGTAGTCCCCCCGCCACAGGTTGCGGGTCGAGTATCCCGAGCGGCCCGGCTGACGGCGGTACCCGATCGAGACCTCCTCATCGATCCGGGCGTAGACGATCCGCGGGTTCTTGGGGTACATGGCCAGACCGGCCCGGCCCATGGGCTTGTCCAGGGGAAGGCCGTTCTCCAGCCGTTTCCAGGTCTGTCCACCGTCGGTGGTCTTGTAGAGCCAGTTGCCCTCCTGGCGGTCGATGTAGGTCCAGGTCCGCCGGTAGAGCTTGTAGGCGTGGGCGATGATGATGTCCGGGTTGGTCGGGTCCATCACGAAATCGCCGACTCCGCGGTCGGTCACCGGGAAGACGTTGGTCCAGGTCCGGCCTCCGTCGGTGGTCTTGAAGAGCCCCCG
>CAYUVJ010000123.1:5214-6829 GCA_964447955.1 uncultured Gemmatimonadota bacterium | reverse complement strand
TCCAGGGTCAGCCGGGCATGGGCGTGCACGAGCTGGGACTGGACATCCAGGCCGTAGGGACAGGCCTCGTTGCAGGGGGCTTCACAGCCGAAGCAGGCGCGGACGTCGGGTTCGGTCAGAGCGGCGTATTTCTGCATCGCCATCCGCTCCAGCCCCTGACTCTCGAAATAGTAGGCATAGCGCATGATGGTGCTCACCGGGACCCCGGCGGGGCAGGCGGCGCTGCAGGCGTTGCAGCCGTGTCGGCAGTACTGGTCATCCAGCAGGCGGCCGTAGCCGACTACCAGGGCCCGGCCTTCCGTACCCATGGGTTCCCCGGAGAGGGGGACGACCTTATCCACCAGGTCGAAGTCGGTGAAGGAGACACAGGCGGATTGCATGAGCGGGTTCTGCATGACCCAGTGGATGCTGGCCAGTCGCAGCTCCTCCTCGGAGGAGACGCCGTACCGCTCGATGAAGGGCCGGGTCTGCTCGTAACCTTCCCGCTGGCGATCGGCCTGCTGCCGCAGGGACTGGATCGCCTGCTCCCGGCTCCGGCCGCGGCTGGTCAGCCGCTCCACGTTGCGCTGCTGCTCCTCGGTCAGGTTCTCGGGGTCGACCGGGTCGTAGCGGAAGGTGCCGGGAGAGGTCTTCATGGCTGTCGTCCCCACGTTCCGTTCCCGACAGGCGGCCAAGATACGGTCGCCCTCCTCGCGGTTCATGAAGCTGTAGACGAAGAGCATAAGGTCGAACCGTCCGTCTTCGGCGGCAGCGCAGCACAGGTCGGCCATGCTTGTGCCCTGCGGCCCCCTCGGCCCGTGGTAGGAGAGTCCCACGAAGCGGAGCCGTCCCTCGGTCTTGAGCTGGTCACACACGGTATGGAAGGCGGGATTGCCGAGTGCTTCCACCGAAGAAGGGCCGTGCATGTAGAAAGCGTCAATCATGTCGAGGCCCAGCCGCTCCTGGCAACTGCGGAAGCGATTGCGGATCGTCTCCTCGGTGTCCCGTCCGCTCACCCCGATCTTGGTGGTGAGGAAGAACTTCTGGCGGTCCACGTCCTTGAGCGCTTCGCCGATGACCCGCTCGGCGGTCCCGTTGCCGTAACCCTCGGCCGTGTCGAAGTAATTGACCCCCTTGTCGAAGGCGTAGCGGACCACGGCGGCATCCCGCAGAGGCACGCTTCCCATCCCCACGTCCGAGGCCTCGAAGCCCGTCCGACCGAGGGTCTTCCAGGCCTTGACCTGGGCGGTCCGGTCGAAGGGACCCCGATAAAGGGAAGCGCCGGCGGACGACCCTGGGTCGGCCGCGGTCGGTAGAGGGAAGGCGCCGCCGGCCAGGGCGGCGCTCCCGGCCAGAGCGGCTCCGCCGGTCTGGACGAAACGGCGACGGGAGATAGACTCACGGGAGGCATCCGTCATCGGCTTCCTCTGGGACATGGTGCTCCTCGTTATCGTATGGTGTGTATGCGATATGGTTCGCGCCGGATGCTATCAGCGGCCCCGGGGTGGGACAAGGAGTACCCGGTCTGGATATCCGATTGCGATGAGGATGCGCCCCGGTATACTGGGGACCGATGAACGGTCCGCCCGGTCTGGATCGTGCTATAGATGCAGAACGTGCCTTTTACGAGAGGGAG
>CAYUVJ010000123.1:0-5204 GCA_964447955.1 uncultured Gemmatimonadota bacterium | reverse complement strand
GAGAAGACAGCGGCCGGGACCGCGGCTCTGGGACTGGCGCCGGCGGCCTTTGGACTCTCACCCGTTGCGCTGCTGCAGTCCTCCCCGGCCATGGCCATCGCCCGCTGGAGCGATCCGCAGGAGGACGCGGAGGCCATCCGGCACGAGGCAGTCCGCCTGACCGAGGCGGCGGTCGAAGCCCTCGGCGGTATGGGCCGGTTCATCGCGCGCGGGGATGTGGTCTGGGTCAAGCCGAACATCGGCTGGGACCGCCGTCCCGAACAGGCGGCCACCACCAACCCCGACGTGGTGGCCACCGTCGTCCGTCTCTGTCTGGAGGCGGGGGCCAAGAAGGTCATGCTCTCCGATTCCCCCTGCAACGACGAGCGGCGCACCTTCGTACGCAGCGGGATCCAGGAAGCCGCCCGGGAGGCCGGAGCCGAGGTCTTCTTCCTTGACCGGCGCAAGTTCAGGGAGATGGACATCGGAGGCCGCAGTCTGCGGCGCTGGCCGGTCTACATCGATTACGTCGAATGCGACAAGCGCATCAACATCCCCATCGCCAAACACCACAACCTGACCGGCCTGACCCTCTCCATAAAGAACCTGATGGGAGTACTGGGCGGCAACCGGAGCCAGATCCATCAGAACCTGGGACCGGCCATGGCTGATGTGGCCCGTTTCGTCCCCTCCGACCTGGTCATCCTGGACGCTGTCCGGGTCCTGACCGGCAACGGTCCCCAGGGGGGGAGCCTGAACGATGTAGCCCGACGGGACATCATCGCCGCGGCGACCGATACGGTAGCCATCGATGCCTTCGGGACCACCCTGTTCGGCCAGCCCCCCGACCGGTTGACCACGACCAAAGCGGGAGCTGCCCTCGGTCTGGGCACCTACGACTTCGAGAGTCTGAGCCCGGTGCGGCTCGACGTTTCCTGAGCCCCTGGAGAGACCGGAACCGATGGCCGATGATGCCGGACAGAGCAGGCCGCTCCCGGGCAGGGTGACCTCACGCCGTCGCCTCGGAAGGATCCGGGGGTGGTTCAGCCTGGTCAACGTCCGCCGGCTCGTGCAGGGACTCTTCCTGGTCCTCTTCCTGATCCTGCTGGTGCGGACCACCCTGGTAGGGGAGAACGACACCGAACCCTGGGCCACCTTCTTCTTCGACATCGACCCGCTGGTGCTGCTTTCGACCTGGCTGGCGACCGGTGGGGTCCAGGCCGGCATGCTGCTGGCCCTCGTCACCCTGGTCCTGACCTTCCTGCTGGGACGCTTCTTCTGCGGCTGGATCTGTCCGGTCGGCACTACCTTCAACATCGTGAGTTGGGCCCGGAAGATGCCGGTGGTGCGCCTGATCCGGACCGGCGTATGGACGCGCTGGCAGCACAGCAAGTACCTGCTACTGGTCGGACTGCTGGCGGCAGCCCTGTGCGGGTTGAACCTGGCCGGGGTCTTCGACCCGTTCTCGTTCTTCTACCGCACGATGGCGACCAGCATCTATCCCGCCTTCGCCTGGGGAACCGAGCAGTTCTTCACCTGGCTCTATTACACCGATCCCGGCATCGGTCCGGTCCGGGTGACCCTGGTCAGCGAACCGGTCTACGCCTTCCTGCGCGACCACATGTTGCCCCACGAGCCGGTGGCCTACTTCGGCGGGGTGCTCATCGGCTTCGTCTTCCTGCTGCTGGTCGTGATGGCCCTCTTCCACTTCCGTTTCTGGTGCCGGTATGTTTGCCCTCTGGGGGCGCTGCTGGGCACCTGCGCCAAGACCGGCCGGGTCGAACTGCGACTGGACGAGACGAAGTGCGCCGACTGCAACATGTGCGTGGCATGGTGCCCCGGGGCATGTGACCCGCATCTGGCCGGACGCTGGAAAAAAGAGGAGTGCTACCTCTGCTTCACCTGCCGGGATCAGTGCTCGGAGCAGGCGATCACGTTCCACTGGCGCTGGGGCCGGAGTTCCCGACTGCTGGTGCCGCCGGTACGCACCGGTGAAGAGGCAGTCCGACACCTCGAGGTGGTGGGCGATGGCCCGGAAGCGTAAGAAGAAGCTGCGCCCCCGCACCCGGGTCAGTCGCCGGGCATTCCTGACGGCGGCCGGGACCGGTGCGGCCGCCACCATGATGCTGAACGTCTCCCCCTATGTGCAGCGCCGGACCTTCAATCCCGATCTGATCCGTCCGCCCGGTTCGCTCCCCGAGGAGGAGTTCCTGGCCACCTGCATCCGCTGCGGGGAGTGCATGAAGGTCTGCCCGACCAACGCCATCCATCCGACTACCGGCCAGGCGGGGCTGGCCGGGCTCTGGTCGCCGGTGGTCATCCCCCGGGCCGGCTACTGCGAGTTCAACTGCACCCTCTGCGGCCAGGTCTGTCCCACCGGGGCGATTCAGGAACTGACCGTCGAGGAGAAGCACGTGACCCATATCGGGACCGCCTATTTCGACAAGTCCCGCTGCCTGCCCTACGCCAACGACCGCCAGTGCATCGTCTGCGAGGAGCACTGTCCCACCCCGGTCAAGGCTATCTGGTTCCGGGAGGTCACCGTCCTCGACCGGGAGGGGAATCCCAAGACGCTCAAACAGCCCCAGGTCGACCCCGAACTCTGCATCGGCTGCGGTATCTGCGAGGAGAAGTGTCCCATCAACGATCCGGCCGCCATCCGGGTCACCAGCGCCGGGGAGTCCCGCAACCCGGACAACCAGTTCCTCTTCGCGGTAGAGACCCCTTGACGGTCTTCGACCGCTCGGCCTACGCGAAGGGGATGTCGGAGGATGATGCTCCGGATACGGAGGAGGGAACCACTCCGGCCGACCCGGCCTGAGGGCCCCTCGTGCGTCAGGGCTGGAGCAGGGGACCGCCCACCGGATTACCACCCACCGGGCTACCGCCCCCCTTCCGGGAAGAGCGTGACCTGGATGAAGTTCTGGAGGTCGAAGAAGGTCCGGGCCGCCTGCCGCAGCCGCTCGACATCCAGGGCATCGATGAGCCGCTCGAAGGTCAGGATCTCGGCCGGGTCGATGCCCCGCCGATAGCGGGAACCCAGCTGGCCCAGCCAGTACCCGTTCTGCTCCAGACTGGTCTCCCGTTCCCGCCGTTGGGCCTCGGTCACCTTCTGCAGTTCCTCGGTGGTCGGTCCGTCCCGCTTCAGGACCTCCATCTCCTCCAGGATCGAGGCGATCAGTTCCTCGGCCCGCTCCGGGGCGGAGCCGAACATGATCTGGATGCTGTACTCCTGGTCGGGGATGTCCGAGGCGGTCTGCAGCACGTTGACCCCATAGGTGCCGCTCAGGTCCTCACGCAGCTTCTCCCGAAGCCGGATGTCGAGCACTTCGACCAGCGAGCGGAGCAGGTGGGCGTTCTCCCGGCTGAAGTCCATCGGACCGGACAGGACCAGCACGGACACACTCTGCGGTTCCTTCCCCTTGTGTACCTCCCGCTTGAACACCCCGCGCGGGGTGTCGGGTCCCACGTCTCGCCAGGTCTCCACCCGGCCGGCGGAGGGGAGCCCGCCCAGCCAGGTCTCGACCAGCGGGCGCAGCCGGTCCAGGTCGAGGTTGCCCACAAAGACGAAGGTGAAGTCGCCGGCGTCGGCGAAACGGTCCCGGTAGAAGTCGTACGACTTCATCAGGTCCATCTCATCGAAGGTGGCGGCCGTCTGGATCCGCGCCCGGGGGTGGTTCTGTCCCAGGATGACGGTCAGGGTGTCGATCAGGGCCATCAGCGGGACGGCGTCCCGGTTGGCCATCATCGCCTTGCCGCGGGTGACCATGGAGCGGAAGGCGGTGGAGTCGGCCCGCGGTTCGGTCATGTAAAGGTAGATGAGTTCGAAGAGCGTCTCGATGTCCTTGGGTGAGGCGCTCCCGCTCAATCCCTCCTCCAGGCCGCTGATGCCCGGGCTGACGTTCACGGCCTTGTCGGCCAGTTCCTTCTGCAGCTGGACCAGGTCGAACCCGCCCACCCCTGAGGCGCTCATGACACTGGCCGCCGAGGAGGCGGGGATGAAATCCTCATCGGGGACCAGCGAGGTGCCGCCGGGACTGAAGGCCTCGAAGAGGATCTGGTCGGCCTGGAAATCGGTCGGCTTGAGCACCACCCGCACCCCATTAGAGAGGCGCCATTCCGTCACATCCACCGACTCCAGATGATGCTCCTCCAGGATCCGGCCGGGCGTGGGGACCTGGTCCACCAGCGCCCCGCCGGTCACCTCGTCCTCGTAGGGGGCGATCTCGGCGGCGGCCACGGCCTGGAACACCCCGAGCAGCTCCTCCTCGGTGGGCACCGGCACCCCCTCCTTCTCGGGGGCGTTGACCATGATCACCCGGTCATGGTCGGTGATGAGCTCACCGGCCAGGGCGTTCACCTCCTCCAGGGTGATCCCGGGCACGAAACGCTGGTAGAGGGCGTACTCGTAGGTGATCCCCGGGATCGGTTCGTTCGCCAGGAAGTGGCGCCGGTACTCGGCGGCGTAGGAACTCGAGTAGGTCCGCTCCCGCTCGTCATAGGCGCGCTGGATACCGCGCAGCAGCTCCTGCTCGTGGCGCTCCAGTTCGGTGGGGGTGAAGCCGTGTCGGCCCACCCGTTCGGCCTCGATGAGCAGGGCCTCGAGCCCCGGCAGGACCTTCCCTTCGTCCACGGCCGCTCCCAGGGTGTAGACCGACCCGGCCCGGGCCAGACTGCCCAGGCCGGAAGAGGCGCCCAGGAAGGGGGGGGCGGCCTGCAGGGTCAGTTCGGCCAACCGGTCGTTCAGCATGCTGTTGTAGAGCGCCTGGACCAGTCCCCGGCGGTAGTCGCCGGCGGTCCCGTCGGGTTCAGGCGGTCGTTTGTAGTAGACCGCCACCGAGGTACCCGAGGCCTCCGGGTCGGAGGCGATGGCGAAAAGGGTCTCGGTATGGCTGGGGATGGTGAGATTGGGGCGGACCCGGGGGGCCGTGGGCCCGGTCCAGGACCCGAAGCGCTCCCTGATCATGCCCTCCACCTCGTCCATGTCGAAGTCCCCGACGGCGATCACGGCCATGTTGGCCGGCTGGTACCAGTCCCGGTAGAAGCGGCGCAGGACCTCGTGGTCGAAGGTCTCCAGGGTCTCCCGGTCGCCGATCGGCAGCCGCCGGGCGTACTTCGAGTCCCGCAGCAGGACGGGCAGCTGCTCATCGAGCATGCGGGCCGAGGCTCCCCGGCCCATCCGCCATTCCTCGATGATCACCCCCCGCTCCTTGTCGATCTCCTCG
>CAYUVJ010000122.1:0-6922 GCA_964447955.1 uncultured Gemmatimonadota bacterium | reverse complement strand
GGGGACCGTCTTCCCCTCTCCCCCGACGATGGAGAAGAGGATCTCCTCGGGGGCCGGCCGGCCCCACGGTTCAATATCCCGCCTCGCGGTCGAGGGGGAACCGGAGGGGCACTCCGGTGAGCAGACGGTAGAGGTTGTCCAGGAAGCCTTCAACCACCCGTTCGGTGTAGGCATCGAAATTGCCCGAGATGTGGGGGGTCACGATGACCCGGGGATGCATCCAGAGGGGAGAGTCCGGCGGCAGCGGCTCGGTCCCGAAGGTATCCAGCACGGCCCCTCGGAGGTGCCCGTCGTCCAGCACCCGCAGCAGCGCCGCTTCATCCAGCAGGGCGCCGCGGGCGAAGTTGACCAGACCGGCGCCGTCCGGCAGCAGCCGCAGGCGCCGCTCGTCCATCAGCCCGATGGTCTGCGGGGTCCCCGGCAGGGCGAGCAGCAGGTAGTCGGTCTGCGGCAGCAGCCCGTCCAGTTCCTCGAGGGTGTGAATCCCTTCCAGCCCTTCCAGAGGAGGGCCGGAGGGTGGCCGGCGCCGCACCCCCCGCACCCGCATCCCCATCCGGGCGGCGGCCAGGGCGGCCGGCCGGCCGGTCTCGCCCAGTCCCAGCACCAGCAGCCGCCGGCCGGCGATCGAGTGGTGCAGCGGTTGCAGCGGCTTGCCGATCCATTCCCGGCGCCGGGCGGCGTCCAGAGCCTGGGGGAGCCCGACGGCCAGGGCCAGCAGTCCCATCAGCGCGTACTCGGCCATCACGTCGCCGTGGACGCCCTTAGTGAGCGAGACGGGGACGTCCGAGGCGAGCAGGTCGAGGAAGAGGGAATGCTCGATCCCCGCGGCCCCGAAGTGGATCCAGCGCAGTCCGCGGCCGGCTGCGAATAGTTCGGGGTCGATCCGGTAGGTGAGCAGGAAGGTGGCGGCCGGCAGGGCGGCCAGCACGTCGGCCCGCTCGGTCGCCGAACGCACGACGAGGGGGTGCCCGGTCCGTGCGCCCACGGCGGACACCCCCTCTTCGAGCTGTGCGATCCGGTCCGGATTCCGGGTGATGGTCTGCAGGACCGTCAGCGGTTCGGACACGGTTATCCTACCCGGCGCTCAGCGTTCACGCCTCCTCGGTGTCGATCTGGGCCCGCTGGAGCGCTCCCGAGTAGTCCACGTAGACCGTCTTGGTCTCGGTGAAGAACTCGTAGGGACTCCAACCCCCCTCGCGGTGACCGTTCCCGGTCTCCTTGCAGCCGCCGAAGGGAAGGTGGCACTCGGCGCCGATGGTCGGGGCGTTGACATAAGTGATGCCGGCGACCAGTTCCTCCATGGCGTGGAAGGCCAGGTTGACGTCCCGGGTGTAGATCGAGGAGGAGAGGCCGTAGTCGGTGTTGTTGTGCACGTAGACGGCTTCCTTCCAGTCCCTGACCTTCAGCACGCTCAGGACCGGTCCGAAGATCTCCTCCTTGGCGATGCGCATTTCCGGGGTGACGTCGGTGAAGACCGTCGGACGGTAGAAGAAGCCCTTCTTGCAGACCCCTTCCTCGTAGGGCTCGCCGCCGGTGAGCAGCGTGGCCCCCTCCTGCTGTCCGATGGCCACATACTCGGCCACCGTGCGCAGCTGCGCCTCGTTGATCAGGGGTCCGACATCGGTCTTCGGATCCAGACCGTTGCCCAGCTCGAGGGCCTCGACCGCCTGCTGGAGCATCTCCATGAAGGGCTTGAAGACCTTCTCATGGACGATCAGACGGCTGGTGGCGGTGCAGCGCTGACCGGTGGTGCCGTAGGCGCCCCAGAGCACACCGTACAGGGCCAGGTCGAGGTCGGCGTCCTCCCAGACGATCTGGGCGTTCTTGCCGCCCAGTTCCAGACTGACCCGCTGCAGGGTGTCGGCCGCCTTGCGGGCAATCCGTTTGCCGATCTCGGTCGATCCGGTGAAGGAGAGGGCGCGGACGGCCGTGTTCTCCTGCATGGCGTTGCCGACCGACGAGCCGGGGCCGTGCACCAGGTTGATGGCCTTGGGGTGCACGCCGGCGTCCACCAGGGTCTTGATGAAGTTGGTCCCCGAGAGCGGTACGTCGCTGGCCGGCTTGAACACCACCGCGTTCCCGGCCAGCAGGGCCGGGAAGATCTTCCACGAGGGGATGGCCATGGGGAAGTTCCAGGGGCAGATGACCCCGACCACCCCCATCGGCAGGTGGATGGTGAAGGCCGCCTTGTTGCGCAGCTCGCTCGGCACGGTCCGGCCGAAGAAACGGCGCCCTTCCCCACCGGCGTAGTAGCCGGTGTCGATGGCCTCCTGGATGTCCCCGCTGGTCTCGGCGATGACTTTGCCCATCTCCCGGGTCATGTCCTCGGCGAATGCTTCCTGGCGCTCCACCAGCAGGTCGGCGGCCTTCTTCAGGATGTTGCCCCGGATGGGCGGCGGGACCCGCTTCCAGGCCTCCAATCCCTCCCTGGCCGATTCGACGGCCCGCTCCACGTCCTCCTTGCCCGACTTGGCGAAGACACCGACGACCTCTTCCCAGTCGGCGGGGTTGCGGTTCTCGAAGGTCTCACCCCCGAGCGCGTCAACCCATTTGCCATCGATGAAGTTCTGATACCGGGTGCTCATGCTTGGAACACTCCTGGATTCTGGGGTACGGCCGGTCCGCACGGGACGTTCCGTGGGTCTGATGTGGAAACCGGACCAGAGTATCCGGAAAGGAATCCGGCCCCCCGGCGGGTGTCAACCACGACCGCCTCCCGCATCCCCCCGATGACGGTCCCACGGCCGGCTCTCTCGTCACAGCAGACCCTCTTCGGCCAGGCTCCGATAGCGGTCACGGCCCACCACCAGGTGGTCGAGCACGGAGATGCCCAGGATCCGCCCGGCCTCCCGCAATTGGGCGGTGACCGCCCGGTCCTCGGCGCTGGGGGTGGGGTCGCCGCTGGGGTGGTTGTGGGCGAAGATGACCGCGGCGGCCGAGGCCCGCACCGCCGGCAGGAAGGCCTCGCGCGGGTGGACGACCGAGGCGGTCAGGCTCCCCTCGGAGATGCGGACCCGGCGGATCAGCCGGTTCTTCCCGTCCAGCAGCAGGGCGATGAAGTGTTCCTTGCGCAGGTGGTTCATCCGCGGGATGAGCCAGGCGGCCGCCTCGGCCGCCGAGCGGAAGGCCGGTCTGTCCCCATCCCCACCGACCGCCCCCCGGCGGCCCAGTTCGAGTGCGGCGGCGACCACCGCCGCCCCGGCCGGGCCCATCCCCGGCACCGTCTGGAGCTCTTCGGGACTGGCCTGGGCCAACTCGGACAGGTCCCCCAAGCGGGCCAGCAGGGCCCGGGCCAGTTCCAGGGCGGTCTGGCCGGGACGGCCCCCGGTGCGCAGCAGCACGGCCAGGAGCTGGGCGGTAGAGAGCTCGGCCGACCCCTGGGAAAGCAGGCGATCCCTGGGCCCCTCCCCCTGCGGCCAGCGCTTCAGCGGCATCCGGACCTGTGGCTGGGTCACGACACACCTCCAGCGGGGGCCGGGTAAGACGGGGGAGCGTGTCCCGGGGGATCGGTCGTGGGGAGATGTCATTCCGGGGGGGACCGTCCCGTCGGGACGGAACGGGGTCCGGGCCGGGGCGGCCCGGCATCCGGATCAGGATTCTTCCAGGACCCGGCGCAGCTCGTAGACGCGCTGCCGCATCTTGTAGGCGATGAAAAGTGCGGCCAGGAACAGGGTGAAGACCACGTGGGCGAACAGGCTGCGGTCCGAGGTCCACTCCAGGACCACCAGCCCGCCGATCATGATCACCGTGATGATGCTGTTGCGCAGCCAGTCCGACTCCAGCCCCAGCACCAGGTACTTGAGGTCGCGGGCCAGGCCCCAGAGCAGACCGCTCATCCTCTTCAGACCGCCCAGCACGACCAGGGCCAGGACGGCGGTGAAGAAGGCGTAACCGGTCGGCGTCAGCTCCAGCAGGCCGTAGCCCAGGAAACCCAGGGCGAAGGCCAGGGCGTGGAAGACCAGCGGGCCGAAGATGCTGCCGCTGCGGTTGAAGAGCAGGGCCGAGGCCAGTCCGATGGGGACCATGAGCACCAGCACATGGTTCCAGCCGATCCAGGACACGCTGAGCCAGAAGAAAACCAGGGAGAGGAAGGTCCCCCACGGCCGGCCGTACTCCTCGGACAGCAGCCGCTGGACATAGCCGCGGAAGAAGAACTCGCTGCGCAGGGCCGAGGCGACCAGGGCCACGTAGCCCACGTAGAAAAGCACGTCGGACCAGTCGTGGATGGCCATCATGGCCCGGGCATCCGCGAAGGCGGCCGGGCGGATCCAGAATCCCAGGGCGAACCAGAGTCCCATGACCAGTCCCAGGTAGACGGCCAGCACCAGGTCACGGGGGGCGGGGCTGCGGTGGAAGCCGAACTCGGTCAGGTGCCAGCCGTCGGTGACCCGGCGGATGACCACCGGGAGCAGGAAGAAGGCGATCAGACTGGCCAGTATCCAGCCCTGGTGGGTGGCGACCGTACCGATGGCGCCGGGCATCTCCAGGGCGCGCTCGAACAGCCCCCGGGCGGCGAACCACCGGCTGACCAGGAAGAAGACCGAGAAGACCAGCAACGTCTCCAGGACGGCGTTGAACCGTCCCAGGAGCAGGGCAGCCAGGTCGGCGTCCGGGGGGAGCACACGGAAACGATCCCTCATCATGTCTCCCTATACGGTCGCCCTATCCACGGGTTCCGGCGCGGTCACTCCCGGTCCGTCACTTGCTGATCGCTACCCCGACCGTGGTTTCGAGGACCCGGCGGACCACCGCCAGCCCGTTGTCCACGTGTTCGTGGGTGGTCTGGAGCGGCGGCCGAAACCGGACCGAGCGGGTACCGCACCCGAGGATGAGCATACCCGCCTCCATGGCCCCATTCAAGAAGGCGTCCCGGGCGGCGGTGTCCGGCAGGTCGAACGCACACATCAGACCGCGTCCCCGCACGTTGGTGACCTGGGGATGGCTGTCGGAGAGTTCCTTGAGCTGCTCCAGCAGGTAGGCCCCGACCGTGCGCACGTTGGCCAGCAGGTCGTCCTCCTCGATGATCTCCAGGATGCGGGTGAAGCGGACCATGTCGACCAGGTTGCCCCCCCAGGTCGAGTTGATCCGGCTCGACTCCACGAAGACGTTGCGCTCGACCTGGTCCACCTTGGGGCCGGCCAGGATCCCGCAGACCTGGGTCTTCTTGCCGAACGAGATGATGTCGGGGACCACGCCCAGGGTCTGATGGGCCCACATCTGTCCGGTCAGACCGATGCCGGTCTGGACCTCGTCCAGGATGTAGAGGGCCTCATGGCGGTCACAGAGTTCCTTGAGCCCGTTCAGGAAGTAGGGACTCAGATGGCGGTCACCCCCCTCGGCCATGATGGGCTCGATGATGAGGGCCGCCACCTCATGGGGATGCCCGGTGAAGACCTCCTCGACAGCCGCCAGCGCCCGGTCGTCGTTCTCCCGGGCCACGGCGGCGTCCACCGGGAAGGAGAGGGCCGGGGCCTCCAGCCGAGGCCAGTCGAACATCGGGAAATACTGGTACTTGCGGGTGTCGGCAGTGTTGGTCAGGCTCAGGGTGTAGCCCGTGCGCCCGTGGAAGGCCCCCTTGAAGTGGATGACCAGGTGTCCCCGCTCCCCCCGGCCGGCCGCCATGTTCTGCCGCACCTTCCAGTCGAAGGAGGTCTTGAGGGCGTTCTCGACCGCCAGTGCCCCGCCCGAGACGAAGAAGAGGTGGGGGAGGTGCTCCGGGATGGCCAGCCGGGCCATGGCCGACACCAGTTCGGCCAATTCCACCGTGTAGATGTCCGAGTTGCTCGGCTTGTTCACCGCCACCCGGCCCAGCTTCTCCAGGAAGGCGGGTTCGGTCATCTTGGGATGGTTCATCCCGAAGGGACTCGAGGCGAAGAAGGTGAAGAAGTCCAGATACTCGCGCCCGCTGGCGGCGTCCCGGATGAGGAAGGGACTGCTCCCCTCGAGGTCGAGCACGATGGGGAACCCGTCGACAAGCATGTACTGGCGCAGGACGTCGAAGACGTCGGCAGCAGGAACCGGGGACATGGTCTGACTCCTCGAAACGGACGTAGAATGCAGGTCCGACCGGCGGGCAGGGCACGGCAGACTCACTTGACGGAAGAAAGTTAGTGATCCGAGCCCGTTTCGGCCACCCCCACCGGCACGACCGGGGGAGGAGGAAGCCGTCAACCAAACCCACGACCACTCGTTAGAGGACTATGAGAGCAGAAAACAACAGGGACCCCGGAACGGGGAACGGCATGTCGGTGGATGTGGGCGAACAGCGGATCGAGGACCTGACGGGGGGCTCCCCCGAGGAGGCACGCCTGATCGAGGCCTGCCGCCAGGGGGACCCGGGGGCGTTCAACTTGCTCGTCTGGCGATGGGAGAAGCCCCTCTACAACTTCATCTGGAAGTACGTCGGGGACGCCACGCTGGCCGAGGACCTGGTGCAGGACACCTTCTTGCGCGTCCTTGGATCGATCCGCCGGTACTCCCACCAGGGCTCGTTAAGCACCTGGCTCTACCGGATCGCCATCAACCTGTGCAAGGACCATCTGAAGCGGAAACGCCTGCCCATGGTCTCCCTGCACGACTACTACACCACCGCCTCGGGCGACCGGGTCCACGTCCAGGACCGGATCGCCGATGAGGGCGCGGTGACCGACCGGGAGATGCACGCCGAGGAGCGGGCGGAACTGGTCCGCCGGCTCCTGGGCAGCCTGCCGGAGGAGGAGCGGGCCGTGATCCTGCTCAAGGAATACCAGGAACTGACCTTCCGGGAGATCGCCGAGGTGCTCGGCGTCCCGGAGGGCACCGTCAAGTCCCGGCTCTACCACGGACTCCGGTCCATGCGCACGAGCATCGAGCGCAGCGGGTTGGCCGGGCACATCGCAGGAGGAGAGCGATGAAAGCGGTCTGCGAAGAACGGACCGGACAG
>CAYUVJ010000121.1:0-6961 GCA_964447955.1 uncultured Gemmatimonadota bacterium | reverse complement strand
CAGCCGCTGCCCGGTGGCGGGCACCTTCCCCGACACCGTACGCGCCCGGGTGGAGTCGGTCGAGGAGATCGACTCGGCCTCGGTCGAGCTGGTCTTCTCCCCCCCCTGGAACCCCGACATGATGACCGAGGCGGCCCGCCTCGAACTGGGGATGTTCTAGGCTTCCGGCTCCGGCAGGCCCTCCTGCAGCACGTTACCCCCACTCGTCATCCGAGAGGACTTCGGCGAAGGGGAACGACTGACGCAGGCGGGTTGCACGTTCTGATTCCTCCCGTAAGAGAGCCTGGACCTGGGGCACGGAGAGTTCTCGCAGTATCCGCCGCCATTCATCGAGTTCACCTGCCCCGGGTTGCCCCCCCGCGTGAAGCTGCTCGTCGAGGAAGAGATCTCCCGGAATAAACGAATCCTCCTTCGAGACGTCCCGAGATTGCCCGATGGATCAATACCAAGCGGGCTCTTCACACCGATGAGGTGGCATGATGCCCGACACCGGCGACCGGCCAGTGATGGCCTCTGTCATCCTTTGTCACGTCTTGCTCACGACCTACTTCAGCCTGCTCCAGCCTTCCCCAGTGTCAGCCCAGTCCGGACACACCTTCCGCGTTTACACCTCTGAGGGGATCGAGGTCGCCGAGAACCGGGGCGGACCCCGCCATCAGGAGCCGCTCTTCGATCTCGAAGCCCTGCTCACCCTGATGGGCAGCGAAGACGAACCTGAGTCCCTGCTGTGGAGGCCATACAACGTCGTTGAGGGACCGGACGGGCGTTTCTATGTGATCGACCGGGGATACATGAATATCGCCGTGTTCGACCGGAAGGGCGACTATATCGGGCGGATCGGCCGACAGGGATCGGGACCCGGCGAGTTCCGGTCCATCATCTGGTGCGGCTTCTTCCAAGGATCACTGGTCCTGTTCGATCCGCTCCTTCAGCGCATGACCCGTTTCACACCGGACGGTTCGATCATCGAGACCGTCAAGCCGCTGGTCCCGGTCCATGCGGACTACGCCCTGCGGGGACCGGAGGGAGAACTGGTGATGATACAGAACGCGTCGGGGCGTGACGGAGACTTCGTCACGACGCAACAGATCCTGAGCGTCTCGACCGACGGTACCGGGATCCAGACTGTGATCACCGTCCCGCTCCGACCGCAGGGGGTCGCGGGTATCGATGAGCGCACCGGGGCTCCGGCCATCTACAGCCTGCCGTTCGCCGGAGCTTCATCGATCCGCTTCGTGCCGGGACGCGGTGCCCTCCTGGTCGATGGTTATCGTGATGAACTCGAGTGGAAGGACCTGCAGGGAGAGACGATCCGAAAGGTCGATCTAGGTCTCCCGGACCGTCCCATCACCCGTGCCCAGCGGAACTTCATCCTGGACCGCCATCAGAGGCGGATGGCGGAGCTGGAGCCCACGGACCGCAGACCACCCGATCCCGTCTTCCCGGACAGAAGAGGGCTGTGGTGGCACTCCATCGTGGATGAGGACGGCTATGTCTGGCTCTGTGATGCCGAGCGGATCACGATGATGGAGGCGGGAGATCCCTGCCTCTATCACGTGTTCAGTCCGGTCGGGGAGTACCTGGGGACGACCTCGCTGCCCCACCCCATCTTCACCCAGCGGAACGGCCGAATCTGCATGACGGTCACGGACGAGACCACCGGAAAGCGGGTCCCCACCGTCTTCCGCCTGGTGCCGAGACCTTCGGGCTTCGTCTTCCCGTAGCGCGTCTCCGGCCGGCCGGTCCCCTCAGCGACCCGGAAGCCCTCCCCCGCCCAGGCCGGGCGGCGCAGGGCCAGGGTGAACCGCCGGGGGGCCTCCAGTTCCAGCCGCAGGGCGGCCGTATCCCCCAGCGGGAAGCCGGTGGTCATCTCCAGCCGGACGGCCTCCAGCGGGGCGGCGGCCAGCAGCAGGACGAGCCGGGCCGTGCGGAGCATGGCCGGGATGTCGGCCCATTCTCCCGGCTCCCCGCGGCTGCCCCCCCGCGAGCCCCCCAGTCCGATGGCCGGGGTGCCCCCGGCGATGGCCACGTTCATGTTCGATGAGCCGGCATCGCTCAGCCGGGCTTGCGAACCCAGCCAGCGGGCGGCGGCCACAGCCGTGCGCACCAGCACCGATTCCCGCGCCCCGGGAATCTGGCCCCCGGGGGTGAGCTGGAAAGGCTCCATCTGGAACTCGATCCCGGTCTCTTCGGTGACCTCCTCGAGGATGGTCCGCACCCCCTCCTCCATCGCGGCGATCACCTCGTTGTCGAGCGAGCGCAGGTCGAGCGAGAACCACCCTTCGGCCGGCTTGTGGTTGAAAACCTCCCCGCTGTGCAGTTGAGCGATGTTGGCGACGGTACGTTCGTCACGGTACTGCTGAGGCTGGGGCAGCAGCATGATGCGGTCGACGGCGCGGGCGATGCCCTGATTGACGTTGGGCAGCCCCCCGCCCAGGCTGTGACCGGGCGGACCGTGGGCGATGACCCGCCACCAGTGGATGCCGATAGCGCCGTAGGAGATGCTCCCGCCGTCCCCCAGGATGTCCACGAAGCCCACGGCTGTGTCGCGGTACCGGTCGTAGAGCAGCTTCATCCCCCGCAGACCGGTCTCCTCCTGGGCCACCGCGGCGAAGACCAGGTCGTGGACGGGCTCGATGCCGTTGGCGACCAGGGCTTCGGCGGCCGCCAGCATGGCGGCGGTGGTCGCCGAGGTGTTCGTGCCCGGGCCCTCGATGCGGTCGCCGGCGATCTGCGGCGGTACACCCCGCCGGCGCTGATGCTCGGCCACCGTGGCCAGATCGTCCAGCGTCGAGACGAACACCAGGGCCCGCCCCGAACGCCCCCGCACCAGGCCGACGGCATTGGGGCCTTCGTCCACCCGCACCTGCTCGAGGCCGATGGCCCGCATCCGGGCGGCCACGGCCTCGGCCCGTTCCCGCTCCTGACCCGAGGGGGAGATGATGCCGCCGATCTCGACCAGGAAGGCCGCCGTGCGGTCGCGGTCCCGCTCGATCTGCTCCAGCGCCGCCCGGACGCCATCCTTCGCGACCGGCAGCAGGTCGACCTCGGCGCACTGAGCGGCCGCCGCCGGGGGCAGACCCAGCAGGACCGCCGAGGCCAGGAGAACGACGGCCGTCGACTCGAGGCGGGAGGGTCTCATGATCCGGTCTCCTTCCTGGTGTCGGTTCAGTTCAGCCTCGCCAACGCTGCGTTCAGGACCGCAGCGAAGGTGACCCAGAGCAGGTAGGGGACCATCAGCACTCCGGCCACCGTGCTGTGCCGCAAGAAGAGCACGATGGTGGCCACGATCGCGGCCCACAGGACGACGATCTCCACCAGGGCCCACTCCGGGGAGCGCAGACCGAAGAAGAGTGCGGACCAGAGGAGGTTCAGCAGGAGCTGGACGAAGAACAGGCTCAGGGCCGCAGTGGCCCCGCTCCAGCCCGCTTCCTTCCAGACCAGCCAGGCCGCGACCCCCATGAGGATGTAGAGAATCGTCCAGACCGGTCCGAAGACCCACGAGGGGGGGTTGAAGGACGGTTTGACCAGTCCCTCATACCATTCGGGCAGGCTCAGGGAGGTGAACCATCCCCCGATCCCCGCCACTACGAAGCAGGCCGCTAGGAACGCCCCCAGCATCAGCCAGGTCATCAGATCACCTTTCAAGGAAGTCGACCATCCTCTGTCCGTCATGCCGGTCCATCTCCTTTATCGGCCCTTCCGGGTCCCTTCTTCGCGGCGAACCGCTTCCCCTTCACGGTACTTACCTTATAAGCTGGGGTCCCCTCCCGGAGCAGTCGGACACAGTAGGCGTTGAGACTCTCTCCCGACTGCAGCGAACGGATGACCAGCAGCCGGTGCAGGTCCTCACCGGTCCGGAGCACGAATCGGCCGGAGTAATCCCGGTCGGCCGTGGGCGCCGGCAGCGGTTCCTCATCCTCCTCGTGGATCCGGATCCATTCCTCCACCACTTGGCAGAGCTCCCGGTAGACCTCGGCCTCGTCATCGCCGTGGACTCCGCCGAGCATCAGTCCGGGGCACGAGCCGACGTAGCACTGGTCCTCCTCGGACCATTCGACGAGCTTGAGATACCAGTCACTCGCTCTCATCAGCGCTCTCCTCCAGAGCTCTCTTCACCACCCGGACCTGATAGGGCTTGGCGTCATCACCCGGCCGGCCGCTGAGGGTGATCCGGGTCCGGGTACCCGGGTGCATGAAGTTGCGATGACTCCCCTTCCCGGCCCGGTCGATGAATCCGGCCGACCGCAGTGAGGAGATGAGTTCCCGGATCTTCGGCGGCATGATTTATGATATCATCATGATACTATATAGTCCATATATATGCTACCGCGCCAGACGACAGGCCACAGCGAAGGCTTCCGCTGCGGTCGTCTCCACATCCGGCTTCACGCCCACCCCCTCCCAGTTCGTCCCGGTCAATGGATGGATGGCCCGCTTCATCCCCGCATCGACGGGCACCGGTAGATGCTCCTGAGCGAAGGTGCGATGCGGGAGCGTGAGCGAGACCGTCAGACCGCCGGCCAGGACAAGGGCCAGGCACTGGGCGTGGCGGCTCGACCGGCGCATCGACTCGTGCCGAGGCATGGGAGAACCTCCCTTCACACCGGTCAGCTTGTACGCAGCGACTCCGCCGGATCGATCCGCAGCACGCGCCTCAGGGGCAGGGACACCGCCAGCAGGACCAACAGCAGGAGCAGGCCGAAGGTGGCCAGTGAGACTTGCAGGGCGAAGTCCCGGCCCACGATGAGGATGGCGGTGATGACCCGACTGAAGAGGAAGGCCAGGACGGCACCGGCAAGGAACCCGACGCCGACCTGAACGGCCACCGGGCGGGAGACCAACCGCACCAGGTCCAGGCGAGCCGCACCCAGGGCCATGCGGATGCCGATCTCCTGCCTGCGACGACCGACGCTGAAGGCGACCACCCCGTAGAGTCCCACCATGGCCAGGAGCAGTGCCGTGATCCCGAACAGGGTGAAGAGCGTGCTCAGCAGGGTGAAGGCGATGAGCGTCTCTTCCAACTGACCCTCGACGGTACGGACATCGAAGACGGGCAGGTCGGGATCGATCGCCGCGACCACCGAACGCACCCCCGGAGTCACGGAGAGGGGATCACCACTGGCCCGAACGGCGATCGTCAGGCCTCGATAGCGATTCTGGGAGAGCGGCAGCAGGATGTTCTCCGACAAGGTAGGGTCCATACGCCGGACGTCGAACTCCGGCACCACACCGATGATCGTATACCAGCGCCACGCCCCCCGCTCATCGGACAGACCGATGCGCCGGCCGAGCACCGCGTCATCACCGAAGTTCCGGTGGGCGAAGTTCCGGGTGACGATGGCCACCGGCGGGTCCCGGGGTCCATCGGTGTCCGAGAAGTCCCGTCCCTGCAGGATCACCATACCAAAGGTCGTCAGAATCCCGGGGGAAATGACCGTGGTCATGACGGGACGCCGGTTGCGGACCTCGGCGGGGGCCTCACCTTCGAGGAGATAGGGCAGATAGTCCGCCTCATCGTCGAAGGGTACCGCATAGGTCAGGCCGACCTGTTCGACTCCCGGCAGGGCGGCGACTCCGGCCAGGATCTCCTCCCAGACCCGGTAGCGACCGTCCGGGTCGTCATAGACGGGACCATCCAGGTCGATCTCGGCCGCCAGTATCTTCCGCGGTTCGAATCCCCAATCGTGGGTGAAGACATAGAGCATGCTGTAGCCGCAGAGCCCGGCGACCACCAGGAGGGCGAAGGAGAGGGCGACCTCTACGGACACGAGACGACCGGTGAGGCGTCCCGACCGGAGCGACGACGTGCTCCTCGACGCTTCACGCAGCGTATCACGGCTGTCGATGCCGGCCGCACGGACCGCGGGCAGGATGCCCGAGAGGAGTGCCGTGAACAGCGCCAGGAACGCAACGTAGACCGTCACCCTCATATCGACGCCGAAATGGAACCAGAAGGGCGTCTCCAAATCGGGCGTGGCCAGGTTGAAGCCGTACATCCCCACGTGCGCGATCAGCAGGCCGAGGGCCGCACCGGGAGCAGTGAGCAGGAAGGACTCCACCAGGTATTGGCGCACGATCCGGCCACGCCCGGCTCCCAGGGCGGTCCGGATGGAGATCTCGCGGACGCGTCCCATGGCCGCGGCCAGCTGCAGATTGGCCACGTTGACGCAGGCGACCAGCAGCACGGCCAGGGTGGCGATCAGCATGGCGATCAGGATCGTCCTGACCTCCTCGCCCACATACTCCCGCTCGTAGGGACGGACGAGGGCTCGGGTATCGCCATGGACCTCTGGGTACTCACGGGCGAGCCGCTCCACCAGCCCGTCGAACTCCGCCCGGGCGGCCTCGAAGGTGGTCCCCTCCTTCAACCTTCCGAAGGACTCTACGGTCCCCCCCTGGCCGGGCAGGAGCGCGGGATCGCGCGGAGTCAGCGGCAGCCAGAGGTCCTGGTTCACAGGGAAGACGAAATCAGGGGGCATGACCCCCACGATGGTCCGGGCGGTGCCGTCCAGGCGGACCGTCCGTCCCACGATCGCGAGATCACCTCGTATCGAGTGTGCCAGAACCGGTCGGAGATGAGCATGACCGGCGGGGTCTCGGGCAGGCTGTCCTCGGGCGTGAAGAGCCGTCCCCGGGCGGGCGTCACCCGCAGGGCCGTGAAGGCACCGGTGGAGACGACCGCCCCCTGATAGACCGCCGCGTTCCCGCCGTCACCACTCACTGCCCAGGAGGCCCAGTCGAAGGCCTCCAGGTCCTCGAACACATTCTGACGTTCCTGCAGCCAGCGGTAGTCCCCCAGCTGCAGGACGCGGGGCTCTGTTCCTCCTTCCGGTACGGCGAATTCCACATCGAGCAGTTGGTCGGATCCGGGAAAGGGCAGAGTCTGGAACATCGTGCCGTTGATGATCGAGAACATGATCGCCGTGATCCCGATCCCGACCGCGATGGTAAGGACGGC
>CAYUVJ010000120.1:0-6985 GCA_964447955.1 uncultured Gemmatimonadota bacterium | reverse complement strand
TGGAGTGGATGGAGGGTTTCCTCCAGGATCTGGCCCCGGTGGTCCAGCGCCAGCCCTTCACCGCCTGGGACCCGCATCATGAGGTCTCCGCCGAGGCCTGGAACCTGATCGCTTCGTTCTATCCCGAGAAGCGCCGGCGTCTCATGCTCTGTGCCCACTGGGACAGCCGACCGGTGGCCGACCAGGAGGTCCCACCGGCCGACGAGCCGATCAGTGGGGCGGTGGACGGTGCCTCGGGTACGGCTGTGCTGCTGCAGCTCGCCCGGACCCTGGCTGCGCACGAGCCGACCTACGGGGTCGACCTGGTCTTCTTCGACGCCGAGGACGGTGGGGAGAGCGGCGATCCGGAGTTCACCTGGTGGTTCCAGGGGAGCCGCAACTTCGCTCAGGTGGCCGAGCAGACCGGCTATCAGCCCTGGTTCGCGGTGCTGGTCGACCTGATCGGGGACCGGGAGGCCGTCTTCTACCCCGAACAGATCTCTCTCGACTATGCCCCCGACGTGGTCGAGAGGGTCTGGGACCTGGCCACCGAGCTGGGTGTGGCCCAGTTCCAGCGCGGACGGACCATCTGGCTCTACGACGACCACTGGATCCTGAACCGGGACGCGCAGATCCCCGCCATCGACATCAGCGAGGGGGTCGACGCCTACGCCTACTGGCATACCCGGCAGGACACCTTCGACAAGGTGGGGGCGGAGAGCCTGGCCGCGGTCGGGACGGTCCTGACCGCACTGCTCTATCCCTGATTCGAGGCCGGACGGTGTCCGGCCATCGATCCCGGTCCCCCCATCCCCCGTCCATCCGCCCCCCGGACAGGAGTCCGCGATGGGTGCGGCTTTCACTCCGGCCGAGCGGCGCCTGGTAGGCCTGCTGGTGGCGATCACCGTCGCCGGGACGCTCTGGCACATCACCCGCGATCTTCGTCCCGCTCCCCCGCCGGTCGAGATCCTGCGCGGTGTTCTGCTCCCCGACACGACCGGAGCGAGTCGGCTACACGTTCCGGGATCTCCACCCGTCTTCCCCCTGGATGTGGCTGTGGCCGATTCGGCGGCCCTGACCCACCTGCCCGGTATCGGACCGGTACTGGCAGGTCGGATCGTCGCCTGGCGCAAGGCCCGGGGAGGGATCACCGATCCCGGTGAACTCATTTCGGTCTCCGGAATCGGTCCGGTCGTGCTGGCCCGGATCGGTCCCCTGCTGACGGTGGGGACACCCGCGGAGAGGACGCGGCTCGACACACTCGTGGAGGCCCGCGGCGACTCGCTCGGCGGACCGCCGTCCGGGTCCGGGGAATGGCGTTGACGCTCTCTGAGGGCGTCACTATGATACCGCGCGGTCGCGCAGGGGGAGGTCCTCCCAACGTGTCCCATGCCAGCCCGGCGCCAGCCGGCACGCAGGAGGTTATTTCCAAGTGAAGCGGATTTCGCACCAGGGAGGCTCCGTCTTCTGGAAGCTGATGCTCGTGGTCTTCTTCGGGGCGCTGATGGCGACGATACTGATCCCGCAGCGTCAGATGAGAGAAGAGCAGCAGAAGATAATGCAGACCCGACTCGAGCTCATCGACATCTTCATGGCCGAGAAGTACTTCTTCGAAGGCCGGCAGCGTTACACGGATTCCCCCGACAGCCTGGTCAACTACCTGAATACGGTGCGACGGATGCGCATCGACACCGTTGGCATACTCGCCTACGCTCCCGGTGACTCGGTCCGTGAGACCGACTACTGGCGGATCGTGATGCCGCGCGAGCCGGTGAGGGAGTTCTACCGCTCTCCGATCGACTCCACCGACTACCTCCTCATCGTCCGGGAGAACGGTCTTTCCATCACGGTCAAAGACCGCAGCGGGGTCGGCCGGATCAAGGACGGCACGGCCTCCTGGCAGGAGAAGGGATAGACAGGGACTTTGGCGTCCAGCAGCGTACTCGGCCTCAAGTTCGCGGACCGGACCTTCCGGTTCGTCCAGCTCGCCGAGCATGAAGACGGCCCCCGATTGACCGCCGCGGGGGCCGGTCTCATTCCTTTCAACACCAAGTACCGCGGACAACTCAGCGCCGACGGGACGGCCCGCCTGGTGGAGGCCCTCGAGCGCGCGCTCGACCGGGACGGTATCGAACGCGGTGCGGTGGTCGTGGTGCTCGACGGGACCGGCGTGCTGCGGAGCGTCTTCCCCGTCCCCCGCGAGCAGTCCGAGGACCTCGACGCCCTGACCGAGCAGGCGAGGTGGGAACTGGACCGCCGGCGCACGGCCCAGGAACCGGCCGAAGCCCTGCATGTCTCCTGTGTCGTGCGTGGGGTCCGGGGCGACTATGCCGTGGTGGACGCCTGGGGGGCCTATCCCGGTTCCCTGGAGGTCTTCGACCGGGTCGTCCAGGGCGTGGGCTGTCACGTGGCCCGATGGGACTGCGACCCCTGGGCCCTCGACCGTATCTTCGACCGGCTCACCGCCCCCGGTGAGCGGGAAGACCCCACCCTGCTGGTCCATCTGGAGGCCGAGGGGATGGTCCTGGAACTGCTGGATGTGGCCGGAGCTGTCGGCATGACCGCGCCCCGGGCCGAGGTGCCCGGACCCTTCCGCCGCTCCTGGGACCCGGACGATCCCGAGGCGGTAGCCCATGAGATCGCCCGTTGGGTCGGCAAGCTCCGGGAACGCTGGCTTCCCGGCACCCGCCCCGACCTGGGTGAGGTCTCCCGGCTCCTCTACACCGGGTCGGTGGACGACTCCGACCGTCTGCTGGCCGCGCTGACCCGGGCGCTGCCGATGCGGGTCGAGGAACTCTCCCTCCGGCGGGTCCTGCAGATCGACCCGGGAGTGGCTAACAGCCCCATGATCCGGGACAACCTGGGTGCCTTCGCCTTGCCGGCGGGGGGGGCCCTGGTCCTGCTCGGGGGATGATCCGCCTGACCGGCGGGGAGCGCCGGGGGATGACCCTCCACGCCCCTCGCGGAGCGCAGACCCGGCCTGCGACCGCCCGTATCCGCCAGTGGATCTTCGATGTACTGGGCCCGCCGACGGGACGGACGGTACTCGATCTCTTCGCCGGCACCGGGGCGGTCGGTCTGGAGGCGCTGAGCCGCGGTGCGGCCGCGGCTCTCTTCGTCGAGAACGCCGCACCCGCCCTGCAGGCCCTGCACCGGAACCTGGAGAAGACCCGTTACGTCGACCGCGGCGAGGTCTGGCCGCTCCCGGTCCCGGCCGCTGCCGATCGTCTGGTACGTGCGGGACGGAGCTTCGACCTGGTCTTCTGCGACCCCCCCTATGCCTGGGACGCCCTGGAAGAACTGCTGGCCGAGTCGGTGTTGGACCTCGTGGCCCCAGGAGGTACTTTGGTGGTCGAGCATCGTGGTGACCGTCCGCTCGCTCCCCGGGGCCTGATGCCGGACCGGGAGCGGGACTTCGGAGAAACCCGTCTGAGTCTCTGGACGGCCCCCTGACGACCGGCAGGAGGGAGCGGCGTGGCGCGACTGGCGATCTACCCCGGAACCTTCGACCCGATCACCAACGGGCACCTCGACATCGTCCGCCGGGCCTCCGGTATTTTCGACGAGATCGTCATCCTGATAGCCATCAACGTCCGTAAGGAACCGCTCTTCAGCGTCGAGGAGCGGGTCCGACTGGCCGAGGAGGCGTTGTCCGGCAACGGCTGTGTCACCGTGGAGTCGTATGCCGGACTGCTGGCCGAGTTCGCCCGTGAGCGTAACGCCGATGCCATCATCCGGGGTCTGCGGGCGGTGAAGGACTTCGAGTTCGAGTTCCAGATGGCGCTCATGAACAAGTCGCTCTATCCAGAGGTCGAGACCGTCTTCCTCATGCCCAGCGAGAAGTTCACCTACGTCAACTCCGCGATCGTCCGCGAGGTCGCTCGGCTCGGCGGTGACATCAACCGGTATGTGCCGCCGCCCGTGGCCGAGGCCCTGGCCCGCAAGTTCGCCGCCACACCAGACCACTAGAACACCCAGCCCGAGGGACCATCATGTACATCTCCAGACGTTTGCAAACGCTCAAACCCTCTCAGACCCTCGCCATCACGGCCCAGGCCCGAGCCCTGCAGGCCCAGGGGCACGATGTGATCGCTCTGGCCGCCGGTGAGCCCGACTTCCCGCCGCCCACCCATATCCGCGAGGCGGTGGCCAAAGAAGCGCTGGAGGGACCGACCCGCTACGGCCCGGCTCCCGGGGGACTGGCCGCCCGTCAGGCGCTCGCCGCCTGGCTGGAACGGGCCCGCGGGGTACGTTACCAGCCCGAACAGATCATCCTGACCAACGGGGCCAAACATGGGCTCTACGAGGCCTTCGCCGGTCTGGTCGACCCGGGTGACGAGATCCTTATCCTGGCCCCCTACTGGGTGACCTACCCGGCCCAGATCGAGCTGATCGGCGGGGTGCCGAAGTTCCTGCTGGCCACCGACGAGACCGGCTTCAA
Source organism: uncultured Gemmatimonadota bacterium (assembly GCA_964447955.1). Classification (GTDB taxonomy): domain Bacteria; phylum Blakebacterota; class Blakebacteria; order Blakebacterales; family CAYUVJ01; genus CAYUVJ01. Next base: position 2,565 of record CAYUVJ010000120.1, on the reverse strand, counting down.
AGTCCTGCCGGAGGCCCTGCAGGAAGCGTTTGGTCCGAAGACCCGGGGGGTGGTCTTCAACAACCCGAACAACCCGACCGGGGCCTTCTACACCGCCGACGAGGTCCGGGCCCTGACCGCGGTCTGTGTCGAGGCCGGGGTGCCCATCCTGAGCGACGAGGTCTACGACGCCATCACCTACGATGCCGGACCCTATCTGAGTCCGGCCGCCGTCTCACCGGAAGCGGCCGACCTGACCGTGATGCTGAACAGCCTCTCGAAGACCTATGCGATGCCGGGCTGGCGTATCGGTTTCCTGGCCGGGCCGGCCGACTGGGCCAAGAAGGTCAGCTCGTTCCAGGGGCAGATCACCCATCACCCCTCGGCCCTCGCCCAGGCCGCCATCGTGGCCGCCTACGAGGGGGACCAGCAGCCGCTCCAGGATATGGTCAAGGCCTTCCATCGCCGGCGTGACTTCCTGCTCACTTCGTTCCGGGAGATCCCGGGGTTCGAGATCTCCTCGCCGCCTCAGGGAGCCTTCTATCTCTTTCCGCGCATCACCGGTCTGATCGAGATGCTGCCGGGAGTCGATGACAGCGAAGGAGCCTGCTCCTGGCTGCTGAACGAGGCCAAGGTGGCCATGGTCCACGGCTCCGCCTTCGGGGCCGAGGGTTTCCTTCGGATATCGTACGCCGCCTCGGACGAGGAACTGGAGAAGGCCGTCCAGAGGATCGGGGATGCCGTCGCCGGACTGAAGGCCTGAGGAGGGGGTCCGGACGTCCTCTCCGACGGACTTCTGGACGCGGGAGGGCCGTTGCCTGCATACTGGTGACCCCGTATCCGGGGCAGGGTGCGGGGTCGCCCTGCGATTGGAGAGAGCACCGCCGTACCGGAAGGAGAACCGGGGAGATGCACATCGCTCACAGCATGAACGGTGACGTTGCCGTCCTGCACCTCCAGGGGAAGATCATGGGGGGTCCGGACGCCACGTCGCTGCACGAGAAACTCCACGAACTCATCGAGAGCGGGACCCGCCAGGTGGTCGTCGACCTGGAACTGGTCGACTGGATGAACTCCTCCGGACTCGGGATCCTGATCGGCGGGCTTTCGGCGCTGCGCAAGAGTGGAGGAGACCTGCGCTTGGCCAGTGTGACAGAGAAGATCGAAGAGGTCCTGCGGATCACCAAGCTTGACCGTGTGTTCGACATCTACGGCGACAGCGACACCGCCGTCTCCAGCTACCGGTCTTGAAGTCCGTCGTCGAGAAACAGTTCCAGAGCCGGCTCAACGCGGTCGTCAAGGCGGAGAAGCTCTCGGAGAAGATCACCCGGAAGCTGGGCTTCGACGAGAACGACCGGATGGACATCGCCATCGCGGTGACCGAAGCGGTCAACAACGCCATCTTCCATGGCAATCATCAGCAACCGGACAAGCAGGTCATCCTGCGCTTCGAGTTCGACGGCGCCTCGCTGCGGATCATCGTCCGCGACCAGGGATCGGGCTTCGACCGCGAGGCCGTGGACAACCCACTCTCCCCGGAGAACCTGACCAAGCCCGACGGGCGGGGTCTGCTCATCCTGGAGTCCCTCATGGACTCGGTGACAGTCAAACCCTCACCTCATGGCACCGAGGTGACCATGGTGAAACGACGGTAGAGGACCATGTCGTCCCAGGGACTGCAGGTCGGGGTATTCCTGGCTGGCGGTCTCCTCCTCATGCTCCTGGGCGTGGTGATCTTCCAGGAGAATCCCACCCGGCGCCTCAACCGGGTCACGGCCGCCATGCTCTTCTTCGGCGGCCTCGGCTCGCTGATGGGCGCGCTGGGGGCCTCATTGGAGACCGTGGCCGCCGGTCCGGAGACGGCCGATCCCCTCGAGGGTCCGGTGCCGCTGGGCGGACTGCGCCAGTTGGCGGTACTCTGGGAGTTCTTCTTCCCGACCCTGGTCTACTTCGCCCTGGTCTTCCCCCGTGAATCCGAGTTCCTCAAGCGTCATCAGCGGATCGTCTGGCTCCTCTACCTCCCCTACATCTTCCATCTGCTGCTGGTCGTCCTCTTCCTGACGCCCACCGGGATCCCCGACCTGGACCTGCAGGCAGGGGGCGGGGTGCTGGGGGCGTTCGTCAAGGTGCTGGGAGTCGGACTCAGTCTCCTGGGCTACCTGGTCAACCTGGTCTATCAGGTCCATCTCCAGCTCTGGGCGATCGTAAACGTCGGTTACGTCATCTTCGCCTTCACCTACCTGCAGCGGACCCGCCGGGGGTTGGAGAACGAGCGCCTGGTCGCCCAGACGACCCTGGTCATGGCCGGCCTGGGCACGAGTCTGGGGATCTACCTGCTCATCCGGGTCGCGCCGGTCATCTTCACCTTCCTCACCCCACCGGCCTGGCTGCAGGCCTTCGCCATGGCCCTGGCCCTGGTCGTCGGCTGTGGTTCGATCGCCTGGGTCATCATCCGCCACCAGTTCCTGGATGTGCAGGTCATCGCCAAGCGGAGTCTGATCTACTCGGCGGCGACCGGAGTGGTGGTAGGCATCTATTTCCTGCTCTACAACTGGTTCCTCGACTTCTACCGGGCGCTGGCCGGTT
>CAYUVJ010000119.1:502-7042 GCA_964447955.1 uncultured Gemmatimonadota bacterium | reverse complement strand
ATGATGGGTACCCCCATCCCCTCGGCGATCCCAGCCGCGACCAGGGCGAGTTCCTCGACCAACGGCCCCACGATCAGATGGGCCCCTTCATCCCGGATGAGCTGGAGTGTCCCGGCGACGGTTCCTTCCAGGGTGCCGCGGGTGTCGCGGAAGGCCAGCCGGACCTCGGTCATGTCCTGGCCCACCGCCAGCCGGACCGCATCGGAGATGGAGCGGCCGGCCGCGGCATCGGGACCGGTCAGCGGGGCCAGCACCCCGAGTACAAAACCGGACGGTCCGGCCCGTTCCAGCCGGTCCTGGAGCCGGCGCAGCCAGCTGCGGGCCTCGTCCCCGTAGCCGTCGGCTGGTGCCTCGTCGGCGATCCGTTCCAGAAGCCGCCGGGCCCGGACCAGGTCCCCCCGGTCGGTCAATTCCTCGACGGCCGGCAGGGTCAGCAGGACTTTGAGGTCACTGCCGGTCAGTTCGGTCCCCAGCCGCTGACGCTGCGGGTCGTCGAGACCGGTGGCGATGAGTTCGGCCAGAGCGTCCCGGGCGGCCGCGCCGACCCGGCCCGCCCGGTCGAGTTCCCAGGCCCGGGCGTACTCGCGGGCCGCTTCGTACCCCCGTCCCGCCCGGGCGTGGGCCCGGCCACGCAGCCAGACCCGTTCGGTCGCATAGGGAATCTCGGGATATTCGCGGTCCAGCCCGTCGAGGGCGGCCAGGGCGGCTTCCGGGGCATCGACCCCGAGTTGACAGGCGGCCAGCAGCAGCCACCCCGAGGCCCGTTCGGTCCCCAGGGTGCCGGCGCTGAGGGCCTGCTGGAGGATCTCGATGGCCCGTGAGGAGCGTCCTTCGCGGAAGAGCGCGAGCGCCTTCCGGTAGGGGGTCTCCTGCCGTCCGGCGGCCGTCTCGGCCAGTGCCCCGGTGACCAGGTCGGGCTGGGCAGCCAGCGGTCCCGGGACCGCCAGCAGGGCCAGCAGGGTGAGGAGGGCGGATACGGTCAGACGACGGTTCATTCGACAGTCACACTCTTGGCCAGGTTACGGGGCTGGTCGACATCGCAACCGCGCTGGACCGCCATATGATAGGCCAGCAGCTGGAGCGGGACGACGGCCAGCAGGGGATAGAAACAGTCGAGGGTGCGCGGGATGTAGACGACCCGGTCGGCCAGGGCCGCGATCCGGTCGTCGTCCTCGGTGGCCACCGCGTAGACCCGGCCCCGTCGGGCGCGGATCTCCTCGATGTTGCTGACCACCTTGTCGTAGACGCTGTCCCCCGGGGCCAGCACCACCACCGGCATATCCTGGTCGATGAGGGCGATGGGACCGTGCTTCATCTCAGCGGCCGGATAACCTTCCGCGTGGATGTAGGAGATCTCCTTCAGCTTCAGGGCCCCCTCGAGAGCGACCGGGAAATTGTAGCCCCGTCCCAGATAGAGGGCGTTCCCCACCCCGCTGAACTCAGTGGCGAAGTCCCGCATGCCGTCGGCCTGCTCCAGGATCTGACGGACCTTGGCCGGCAGGTGGACGATCTCAGAGAGAACCTCACGGGCCCGGGTCGTATCCAGCGTCCCCCGCAGCCGGCCCATCAGGACCGCGATCTGGCTGAGGACGGTGACTTGGCTGGTGAAGGCCTTGGTGGAAGCCACCCCGATCTCGGGTCCGGCATGGATGTAGACACCGGCCAGGGTCTCCCGGGCGATGGTCGATCCCACCACGTTGACGATGCCCAGGACCGGGACCTCCTGCTCCCGAGCCAGGCGCAGAGCGGCCAGAGTGTCGGCGGTCTCGCCCGACTGGCTGATGACGAAGACCACGGTGCCGGGGGTGAAGACCGGGTCGGCGTAGCGGAACTCCGAGGCGTACTCGACCTCGACCGGGATGCGGGCGAACTCCTCGATCAGCCGCTCCCCGATGAGGGCGGCATGCCAGGAGGTCCCGCAGGCCGAGATGATGACCCGGTCACAGCGAGCCAGCAGACCCTGGACGTCCTGGAGACCGCCCAGTTTGACCTCACCGGTCTCGGGATTGACCCGGCCGCGCATCGCATCCACGAGCGTCTCCGGCTGCTCGTGGATCTCCTTGAGCATGAAGTGCTCGAACCCCCCCTTCTCGATCCGGTCGAGTTCCCATTCCAGTCGCTGGACCTCCGGGCTCAGTTCGACGTTCTCGAGGTTCTTCACCAGGTAGCCGTCCGGCCCCAGGATCGCCATCTCGTCGTCGTTCAGGTAGATGATCTCACGGGTGTACTCGGCGAAGGCCGAGGCGTCGGAACCGACGAAGAACTCCCCTTCCCCGATCCCGAGCACCAGCGGACTGCCGCGGCGGGCGGCCACCAGCCGACCGGGGCTGTGGGAGTCGATCACCGCGATGCCGTACGCCCCCTCCACTTCGAGCAGAGCGAGCCGGACGGCCTCCTCGAGCGGGTGGTCGTGACCGTTCTCCAGGTACTCCTCGACCAGGTGGGCCAGCACCTCGGTGTCGGTCTCGGTGCGGAAAACGTTGCCCCGTTTCTCCAGGAGCGTCCGCAGGGTCTGGTAGTTCTCGATGATGCCGTTGTGCACCAGGGCGATACGCCCCACCCGACCGGTGTGGGGGTGGGCGTTGATGTCGTTGGGAACCCCGTGGGTGGCCCAGCGGGTGTGACCGATCCCCACCGTGCCGGAGAGGTCGAGATCGGCCGACCGGGCCTCCAGCTCCCGGATCTTGCCGGCCGCCTTGACGATCCGCAGCCGCTCACCGCTCTGGACGGCCAGCCCTGCCGAGTCGTAGCCCCGGTACTCCAGGCGTTTGAGCCCCCCCAGCAGCACGTCCCGCTGGGGGCGGGGACCGACATAGCCGATGATGCCGCACATCTCAGGATCCCCTCTCTCCGGCTCGATCCGCCCCGGGACTCCGGTCCATCCGCTCCTCTGAGGTCGGATCGAAGAGCCGCACTCCACTCTGTTCCAGGTCGAGTCCGATCGACGACCCGGGCGTCGGGGGATAGGCCGGTCCGGTGCGCGCCACCAGGTGCCAGGCCCCCTCCCGGCACGTCACAAAGGTATCATAGCCCAGCGGTTCCACAACCTCGACCCGGGCTTCCAGGCCCGGTATCCCCTCCCCGACGCCCCGCAGCAAGACATGTTCCGGCCGGATCCCCAGCACGACCTCGGAGGCACCCTCCTCGGCCGGGGAGGCCGGTATCCGTTCGGGGGGGAGCGGGAACCGCCAGCGTCCCTCCTGCTCGCGGAAAAAGACCTCGGAGCCCTCCCGGACCAGGTTCCCGGCCACGAAGTTCATGGCCGGAGAGCCGATGAACGAGGCTACGAACCGGTTGACCGGGTCCCGATAGAGGGTCAGGGGGGCGGCCGTCTGCTGGACCCTTCCCTGATGCAGCACCACGATCCGCGAGCCCATGGTCATCGCTTCCACCTGGTCGTGGGTGACATAGACCACGGTGGCTCCCAGTTCGGCCTGCAACCGGATGAGTTCGGCCCGCATCTGGACCCGCAGTCCGGCATCCAGGTTCGAGAGGGGCTCGTCGAAGAGGAAGACCTTGGGCTGGCGCACCAGCGCCCGGCCCAGGGCGACCCGCTGCCGCTGCCCCCCGGAGAGGGCCTTGGGGCGCCGTTCCAGCAGTTCGCCGATCCCGAGCAGGTCGGCCGCCGCCCCGACCCGCCGGCGGACCTCCTCACCCGGGAGCCTCTTCATGCGCAGACCGAAGGCCAGGTTCTCGAAGACGGTCATGTGCGGGTAGAGGGCGTAGTTCTGGAAGACCATCGCGATGTCGCGGTCCTTGGGCAGGACATCGTTGACCACGCGGCCGTCGATGGCGATCTCGCCTCCGGAGGGCTCCTCCAGTCCGGCGATCAGACGGAGGGTGGTGGACTTGCCGCAGCCGGAGGGACCGACCAGCACCAGGAACTCCCCGTCGGCCACTTCGAAGGAGACCCGGTCGACGGCGGTGGTCCCGTCGGGGAAGACCTTGGAGACCTCTGTCAGACGGAGTTCGGCCACGGCCCACTATTCATAGGTGCCCCGGCGGGTGGGGACAAGGCCCTTCACGGCCACAGCCGCCCGGTCCCCTCGGGCCCGCCGAGGGCTGCCAGCAGGGGTCCGACCAGCAGGTGGGACCCCATGGCCACCACCAGGGCGGACTCGTCCAGTCCGGTGGTGGCCCGGGCCACCGCCGCCACCGGGTCCGGAGCTTCGGAGACCGCCGGCTCCAGTCCCAGGGCCCGGGCCCGCTCCCCGGCCAGAGCGGCCAGAGCAGCCCCCGGAGTAGCTCTCGGCCCCGTCCAGGAGGTCACGACGACCTCTTCGGTGCCCGGCAGCAGGGCGTCCAGCACCCCGGCCGCGTCCTTGTCCCGGGCGATGGCGATGACCAGCCGGCGACGGCGACCGGGGGCCCGCCGGGCCAGTTCGGCGGCCACCGCGCCGGCGGCCAGGGTGTTGTGACCGACGTCCATCAGCAGCGGGGCCCGGCCGGGGGGGGCCGGCACGAACTGCAGCCGGCCCGGCCAGCGGACCCCGGCGATCCCGGTCTGCAAGGCGGCGGTCGGCACCTTCCAGCCCTTCTCCCGCAGGCAGGAGACGACCGCCAGCGCAGTCGTGAGGTTGCGGCGCATGTGTTCCCCGGCCAGAGGGAGCGACCAGGAGAAGGTCTCCGCTTCCCCGGCCCGCCGGGCCGTCTCGGAGCCCGCGCCCAGCCAGCGGGCTGTCCCCTGCTGGCTCCAGCCCTCGCTGGTGACGGTCAACGCCGCCCGGTCGGACGCCCAGACCGCGGACGTGCCGATCCCGGCCATCTGGGCCTCCAGCACGCCGCGTACGGACGCCGTGCCCGGACCCAGGACCATCGGACTCCCCGGGCGGGCGATGGCCCCCTTCTCCCGGGCGATCCCGGCCAGGTCGGTGCCCAGTTCGGCCACATGGTCGACCCCGACGGCGGTCACGGCGGTAACCTCGGCCTGACAGACGCGGGTAGCGTCGAGCCGGCCGCCCAATCCGACCTCCACCACCGCCATCTCCACCGCTCGAGCCCGGAAATGGAGGAAGGCGGCGATGGTCAGGGCCTCGAAGGGAGTGGACTCCAGACGCTCGACATCCGCGGCGACCGCACCCAGGACCGTGGCCAGGTCGGTCTCGCTGATGGGGCACCCGTCCACCTGGACCCGTTCGTTCCAGTCGATGAGATGGGGGGAGGTGTAGCGTCCGGTCCGCCGACCCGAGGCCCGCAGGATCGATTCGAGCAGGGCGGTGACACTTCCCTTGCCGCTCGTGCCGGCGACCAGGAGAGCCGGGAAGGCCTGCTCGGGATGGTCGAGGTGCTTGACGATCGCCTGCACCCGCTCCAGACCGAGCTGCATACCGCGCCGCTGCACATCCTCCAGCCAGGCGCGGGCTTCGGCCGGACTCCAGCCCGACGGGTCCATGTCAGTCCAGGAGATGGGAGAGCAGGAGCGCGACGGTCTCCCGCAGCCGGTCGCGGGAGGCGATCACGTCCACGAATCCGTGCTCGAGCAGGAACTCACTGGTCTGGAAGTCCTCGGGGAGCTCCTGACCGATGGTCTCCCGGATCACCCGGGGACCGGCGAACCCGATGAGGGCTCCCGGTTCGGCCACGATCACGTCACCGAGCATGGCGAAGGAGGCGGTGACCCCGCCGGTGGTGGGATGGGTAAGGATGCTGAGGAAGGGGAGACCGGCCTCCCGGTGGCGGGCCAGCCGGCCGCTCGTCTTGGCCATCTGCATCAGGGAGAGGATCCCTTCCTGCATGCGGGCCCCGCCCGAGGCGGACAGGATGATCAGCGGCAGCCGTTCGGTGGTCGCCCGCTGGGTGGCCCGCGCGATCTTCTCCCCGACCGCCGAGCCCATGCTGCCGCCCAGGAAGGAGAAGTCCATCAGGGCCATTACCACGTCCCGTCCCTCGATACGGACCCGGCCGGTCCGGACCGCCTCCTCCAGTCCGGTCTTCTCGTGGGCCTGCCGGAGCCGGTCGGTGTAGCGCTTGGAATCGGTGAACCCGAGCGGGTCGATGGAGCGCAGGCGGGCGTCGTACTCCTCCTCGAAACCCCGGTCGGTGAGGATGGTCAGGTAGGGTTCGATCCCGATCCGGAAATGCCGGCCGCATTCGGGACAGATATGGGCGTTCTCTTCGAGCTGGCGGGTGTAGATCACCTCACCACAGCCTTCGCACTTGGTCCACAGACCCTTCGGGACATCGCGCTTCTGGCCGGAGGCCAGCCGCTTCCTCGCTTTACGGAACCAGCCCATGATCCCTTTCCGTCACGCCTCTTCCCCTTCTGTCTCCAGTGCCCCGCACAGTGGTCCGACGACCTCGCGCAGCAGCTCGTCCAAGAGCGGCTGGAACCGTCCGGCCGCGGACAGGACTTCCTCGTGGTCGGGTATCCGGCCGCCGCCGACCTGGTTGGTCACCAGGCTGAGACCGATCACCCGCAATCCCAGGGCGGCGGCCAGAAGGGCCTCCGGTGCCAGGGACATGGCGGCCACGGACGCCCCCAGGCGTCGGGCCATGCCGGTCTCGGCCCGGGTCTCATAGGTCGGTCCGGGTGTGTACCAG
>CAYUVJ010000119.1:0-492 GCA_964447955.1 uncultured Gemmatimonadota bacterium | reverse complement strand
GCACCCCGATCCGGTCGGCGACGTCCCGCACGACCCGCCGCCCCGGTCCCCACCAGAGCCGGCCGGGACACGGTCGGGGAAGCCGGCCGAGGACCCCGGCCAGGTCGGACGGCCCCTGGGCCATGACCGATCCGGTCGTGACGACCAGGGTGCCCGGGACCAGGTCGGGGAGGAGTCCGCCGGCGGAGTTGGTCAGCAACGCGAGCCGCGCCCCCAGGGCGGCGGCCGCCCGCAGCGGGGCCAGAACCCCCTCCCAGGAGCGGGACTCATAATAATGGTGCCTCCCCTCCATCACCAGCACCGAACCCTCGGCCCGGCGGACCATCCCGAGACGCCCGGTGTGCCCGGCCACCCCGCTCTGAGTCCAGCCCGGCACCTCTTCATAACGAAGGCTCGCGACCCGCTGATCCCGCCACGGGTCGGTCTGTCCGCTGCCCAGGGTGACCAGCAGGTCGGGCCCCTCGAAACCAGCCCGGCGCAGCACCTTCAGGA
>CAYUVJ010000118.1:0-7091 GCA_964447955.1 uncultured Gemmatimonadota bacterium | reverse complement strand
CCACCCCCGACCGGTAAGTGAAAGGAGGGATGAGCATGAAGACGCTACGTGCCATCCTGTCCGCGACGGTCGTGGGGCTGCTGGTGCTCGGCACCGCGCTTCCGACCTTCGCCCAGGAGAAGATGACCCTCGAGGAGTGGCAGGCTCAGCTCGACGCGTGCAACGCTCGCGAGCAGGCCGCTCAGGCCCGGATCAACGATCTGGACAGCCAGATCGCCGCCCTGCGTCAGCAGATCGCCGACGTGGACCGGCAGATCGCGGCGGAACGTCAGGCGGTCAGCACCCTGAACCAGCAGGTCGCCACGACGCAGAACCAGCTGAACCAGACCCGGACCCAGCTCGAGGCCCTTCGCGAGGAACTCCTCCACCCGACCAGCTACACCGTGGTCCGGGGGGACTGCCTCTGGAACATCGCGAAGAAAGAGATCATCTATAACGACCCGTTCAAGTGGCCCCGGATCTATGAGGCCAACAAGGATCAGATCAAGGATCCCGACCTCATCTATCCGAAGCAGGTGTTCAAGATCCCCAGGCCCTGACGTACCGCCTGGGTGAGAAGGAATCGAACGCTCTCGACCGGGGGACCCTGGGGGTCCCCCGGAGGGGGCGTTTGTCTTAATCCCGGCATCCACCCTTCACCCCTCAGGACATGACCGAGAGAGAACCTGCCGCTGACCCTGAGAGTCCGGCCTCCGAGCCCGACTCGGACGGACCGTCACCCACCGCACCGGTTGGAACACCCTCGACCCCTTCACCGGAACGGATGAGCGGGGCAAGTGGGAAGAACGTCGCCGGCGAGGGAAACGGACCGAATAACGGGGGACACAACCGCAGCCGTGAACTCATCCGCAGCCGGATCACCCTGCGCCTCGCCGACCCGACCCGGTTCTTCGGGGTGGCCGACCGCAACCTGCGGCTGCTCGAGGAGTCCTTCCCGGGGTTGCTCATCGTGGGTCGGGACCGGGCGCTGACCGTCGAAGGACCCGGCTCGGAGGTCAACCGGCTGCTCGATGTGGTCGGGGGGATGATCCACCGGCTCAAGAGCGAGGAGTCCGTCACCGAGGCCGATCTCCGCATCCTGCTCGAGGAGTCGGAACGCTTGCTCCAGCCGCCCGAGGACTACCAGGACCACACCGTCCTGCTGACCAACGCCAAGCGTCGCATCTACGCCCGCACCGTCGGACAGTACCAGTACCTCAAGGCCATCGAGGAGAACGACATCGTCTTCTCCATCGGGCCGGCCGGGACGGGTAAGACCTACCTGGCCGTGGCTATGGCGGTCAAGGCTCTGCGGGACCACCAGGTCCAGCGCATCGTCCTGGCCCGTCCGGCGGTCGAAGCGGGGGAGAATCTGGGCTTCCTGCCCGGCGACCTGCGGGAGAAGGTCGACCCCTACCTGCGTCCCCTCTATGATGCGCTCTACGACATGGTGCCGACGGACCGTCTGCACCGCTTCCTCGACACCCACACCATCGAGGTCGTGCCGCTGGCGTTCATGCGGGGACGGACCCTGAACAACGCCTTCGTCATCCTGGATGAGGCCCAGAACAGCACCACCGCGCAGATGAAGATGTTCCTGACCCGACTGGGTGTGAACGCCAAAGCCATCGTCACCGGGGATATCACCCAGGTCGACCTGCCGACCGATGTACCCAGCGGACTCATCCAGATCCAGAACATCCTGATGGGGATCGACCAGATCGGCTTCATCTATCTGACCGACCGCGACGTAGTCCGTCATCGACTGGTCCGGGAGATCATCAAGGCCTACGAGGAGAAGGGTTTCTGATGGATCGGTTCATCCGGGCACTCTTCCGGCGTTCCGAGGAAGGCGGACGGGAGTATCTCAAGCGCCGGGTTCGGCTCCGACTGGCCGGTGGGGGCGAAGGGAAGGAACGGTTCCACCGCCCCATCCAGTGGGGGCTGGGTCTTCTCCTGCTGGTCCTGGCCACCCTCCTCTTCCCCAGTCGTCGGGCCTTCCGGTACAACCTGCAGGAAGGGGACGTCGCCCGCGAGGCGGTCGTCAGCCCGATCACCTTCTCCATCTACAAGAGTGACGAAGAACTGGCCCGTCAGCGCGAGGATGTCCGCCTCAGCATCCCCCCCGTGCTGGAGTTCCTGGAGGAAGAAGAACGGCGCCAGAGCTCGCTGCTCGACTCGCTCTTCCAGACCCTGGGTGAGATCCGCCGCACCACGGCCGACGACTCGACCGCCGTCCAGACCTTCCAGCGAATCGCTCCCGAGGTCTCCGAGGAGGCCTTGCTCTATCTGCTGGGGGCCGAGACCCGCAACCGCACTCTGGCTCGAAGACAGACCCTCGCGCAGGAACGGACGGCGGCGCTGCGCCAGGCGCTTGAGGATGTGGTCTCCGGCTATCTCTCCCTGGGTGTGGTCACCTCGCTCTCGGATCTCCGGAGCATGGCCCGCGGCACCGTGACCATCGACAACGGGACCGAAGAGCGGGTCCAGGAGATCACCACCCTGCTCGATCTGGCCGAAGCTCGGAACACACTGCCCGACCAACTGCGCGAGAGGCTCCCGGAAGCCGACGAACGGCTCATCAAGGGGGGGTATGAGCTCGGCCGCAGTGTGCTGACGCCGAACCTGACCCTCAACGTCCTGCGGACCGACCTGCGGAGGCAGGAGGCGGCCGACGGGGTGGCACTCTTCAAGGGCACCGTGCTGGCCGATGAGGAGATCATCGGCGCGCACAAGCGGGTGACCCGCGACGTGGTCGAACGGATCGAGGCCCTGGAGAGGGCTCTGGCCGAGTCGGAACGGGCCGAGGGGATCTGGTCCCAACTCGGCAACACCCTGGCCCGTATGCTGCTGATCGCCCTGGTCATCGCGATCTACGTGACCTTCCTGCGCTTCCATCGACCGGCCATCCTGAACGACAACCGGACCCTGGCGATCCTGGTGCTGGTGGTCGCCCTCGAGCTCCTGCTGGCCTTCCTCATCCGCCAGAGCGGCACCCTGAGCAACTACCTGGTCCCGGTGGCCGTGGCCACGATGCTGCTCACCGTACTCTTCGATACCGGGGTCGGGTTGGTCACCGCCTTCGGGGTGGGACTGTTGCTGGGTGCCATACTGGGCTTCGATTACTCCCTGACGCTGGTCCATACCGCGGCCGGAGCGGCCGGTGTCTTCGCGGTCCGCAAGGTCGCTAAGCGGAGCCATTTCTACCGCGCGCTCTGGGCGATCCCACTCATCTACACGGTGGGTATCGCCAGCGTCGAGATACTGCGGCTCGAGGCCTGGTCCGAGGTCCTTACCCAGGTCGGTTACGGGGTGGCCAACGGTCTGCTCAGCGTGGTGGTGACCATCGGCGTGCTCCCCATCTTCGAGAGCCTGTTCCGGCTCACCACCGACATCACGCTGCTCGAACTCAGCGACCTGAACCACCCGCTGCTGCGCCAGCTGGCCATGCGGGCCCCCGGTACCTACCAGCACTCCCTGGTGATGGGGGAACTGGGGGCGACCGCCGCCGAGGCCTGTGGAGCCAATCCACTGCTGACCCGGGTAGGGGCTTACTTCCACGATATCGGGAAGATGAACAAGCCCGAATACTTCGTGGAGAACCAATCGGGGCGTAACCCCCACAACCGGCTCAATCCCCGGATGAGTGCCCTGATCGTGGCCAGTCACGTCAAGGAGGGGATGGAGCTGGCCGTCGAGCACCGTCTGCCCGACAAGGTCAAGGCCTTCATCCCCGAGCACCACGGCACCATGACGATGAGTTTCTTCTATCTCAAGGCCGTCGACCAGTCCGAGAATGGGGAGAAGGTCTCCGAGGACGACTTCCGCTATCCCGGTCCTCGGCCGCAGACCCGGGAGACGGGCATCGTCATGCTGGCCGACGCCGTCGAGGCCGCCAGCCGGGTGCTGCAGGAACCCAGTCCCAGCCGGATCCGCGGCCTGGTGCGCGACCTGGTCAAGAACCGCTTCACCGAGGGCGAACTGGACGAGTGTCCGCTCACGTTGCGGGACCTCCGCCGAGTGGAGGAGGCTTTCACCACCGTGTTGACCAGCCGGTTCCATCAGCGCATCGACTATCCCAACAAGGAAGAGACCCTGAAGAAGGCGGCCGACCGTGAGGCCGCCGCCAAGCGCAAGGCCCGCGAGCAGGTCGAGCCCGACGAGGAGGCCCTGCGGGTCGACTTCGAGGGGACCCTGCCGGCCGGTTCGGCCCGTCCTCCGTCTGCAGAGGAGACCTCATGAGTGGCCCCTCCGCCACCAACGTGCGTGTCCACGTGGACGAGGCCGAAGGACACCCCCTGGCGGAACGGCTCGACCGGAGCGCGGTGGCTGCGCTGGCCTGCCATGTCCTGACCGCCGAGGGTATCGATCGGGCCGAGGTGAGTCTGGTCTTCTGCGGGGATGAGCACATCAGCGGACTCAACCGGGAATGGCTGGACCACGAGGGCCCGACCGACGTGATCGCCTTCGGACTGGATGAGGAGGGGGCGGATGGGGACGGGGCCGAGGGAGAGGTCTACATCGACCTGGCCCAGGCCGTCCGCCAGGCCCCGGAATACGACGTCACCGTAGACGAAGAGGTATGCCGGCTGGTGATCCATGGGATCCTGCACCTGCTCGGCTACGACGACCTGGAGGAGGGGGCGCGTACCCGCATGAATGCCCGCCAGGAGGAACTCGTCGCCGGCTGGTCCCTACCCCTGCTCTCCGAGGCCCCGCGATGAACGATCCGTTCATCGGTCCGGTGATGGAACTGCTGCTGATTCTTCTGCTGATACTGCTCTCGGCGGCCCATACGGCGGCCGAGACCGCTGTCCACGGCCTGGTCCTGCGGGACCGGCGCCGGGCTAAGGCGGCGGAGAAGGATCCCTTCGCTCCCGACCATGAGCCCGAGCCTCTGCCGCTGGGCCGGCTGATCGACCGACCCCATATGCTGACGGCCACCTTCCTGCTGGGCCGTATGGTGGCCCGCATGCTGGTGGTCGCCTTCTCCGTCCATCTGGCCCTTTCCTGGACGGCCCGGGCCGGGCTGTCCGACCCGCTGCTCGTGCTGGTCGTCTCCGTGCTGGTGACCGTGTTCCTGCTGCTGGTCCTCACCGAGGTCCTGCCCCGGATCGTCGCCCTGCACCGGCCCGATCGGGTGCTGGAATGGACCGCGCCCGTCGTACGGCTCTCCGGCCTGCTCTTCGCTCCCCTGACCGCCCCGATGGCCGCCCTGCTGCGGCGGGCCGCCCGGCAGGCCGAGGGGGAGAGCGCCTTCCTGACCACCTCGGAGCTGCGCGACCTGCTGGAGGAGCGGATCGACGACGGGACCCTGGAGGTCGAGGACCGGGAGATGATCGAGGACCTCCTGGAGTTCGGGGAGACCATGGTCCGGGAGGTGATGGTCCCCCGCATCGACATCGAGGCGGTCGGGGTGGAGGAGGACTGTGCGCGGGTGCAGGCGCTGGTGAAGGAATCGGGCCATTCCCGCTTCCCGCTCTACGACGGCGACATCGACCATGTCATCGGGGTGGTCCACGCCAAGGACCTGCTTCGGCAGGAGCCTGGCACCCCCGCGCAGTCCCTGCGGGAACTGGCCCGGGAGGCCCACTTCGTCCCCGAGACGAAGATGATCGACGACCTGCTGCGCGAGTTCCAGCAGACCCGCAGCCACATGGCCATCGTGGTGGACGAGTACGGGGGGACCGCCGGACTGGCCACCCTGGAGGACCTGCTGGAGGAGATCGTCGGCGAGATCCAGGACGAGTACGACTCCGAATCCCCCCTCGTCCAGCCCATGGAGGGCGGGGGCTGGCTGGTCGAGGCCCTCATCCCGCTCGAGGAGTTCGAGGAGGAGACGGGCATCCGGCTTCCCCACGAGGACTACGACACCCTGGGCGGCTTTCTCTACTCCCTGGAGGGGAAAGTACCCCGCCGCGGCCAGATCCTGGCCTGGGAGGATCTGGAGTTCACCATCGCCGAGAAGAAGGAACGGCGCATCGTGAAGGTCGAGGTACGCCGGGTGGTGAAGCCTCCGACTTCCCCGGATCAAGCAAAAGGGTCCTGAGGGAGTCGGGCCCCTGCCATCGACCTACCGTCGTACGTCAGGCCATCCCGGCCTGGATTGATCTTCCGCCTTGATACCTGGCCCCGCCGATAGTATCTTTATTTCGATACTTCTAAAGTTAGCGGGGAGACGCGCTGTGGAGACCGAACGCCAGCGGATGTACCGGCTGCACGCCGAGGTGCTGAAGGCGATGGGCAACCCGCACCGCCTGGCCGTCATCGACCTTCTGCGTGAAGGGGAGCGGACCGTCGGGGACATCGCCGAGGCGGTCGGCCTCTCGATCAGCAACACCTCCCAGCACCTGACCGTGCTCAAGTCGGTCGGTATCGTCCGGCGGCGCAAGGAAGGCACGACCTGCTTCTACCGGGTCACCGCGCCGGCCATCTTCCAGGCCTTCGACTGCCTGGGCAAGGTCCTGCTGGAGGGGACCGAGGACGAGGTCGCCCACCGGGAGTATCTGAAGAAGAAGGTGATGGTCGTGCGCTGAGACGCGCCGGCCGACGATGGAACTGCTGATCTTCCTGGCCGTCTGGTTCCTGCTGAACCAGTGGCTGCTGCCGAAGTTGGGAGTGCCCACCTGAAGGGTCCCCGACCCCGCCGGGTACCGGCGGGCCTGCGGGACCGGATCACCGGGTGGTGAGAGCAAGACAGCCGACGCGCGAGGTGACGTCGCCGCCATGACGCCCGAAGAAGACTAGGAGAAGGTTCGCGACCCATGCCCTGGTACGACCTGCGATGCCCTAACTGCGGGCACGAGTTCGACGACCTGGTGCCGAGTCACGACGCCGTCGCCTCTCTGGCGTGCGAGCGTTGCGGCCATCAGGGGATGGAACTCAAACCCAGTCTGTTCGCATCCACGAGTGCGGGTGGTTCCAGCGGATCCTCTTACTCGGGCGGATCCTGCGGGAGCGGGGGGTTCACCTGAGCGTCGTGAACCTTCCGCCGGGAGCGGAAGACGTCGAAACGCAGGCCGAACGTCGAGTGGCGACCCACTGCCTGCCCGGGGTCGCCACTTGACATGTTCGACGTAAAACCGTTGTTTTGTGGGATACTGCGGGGTGGA
>CAYUVJ010000117.1:2184-7120 GCA_964447955.1 uncultured Gemmatimonadota bacterium | reverse complement strand
CCGGCCGGCCGA
This sequence comes from uncultured Gemmatimonadota bacterium, assembly GCA_964447955.1. Lineage (GTDB taxonomy): Bacteria > Blakebacterota > Blakebacteria > Blakebacterales > CAYUVJ01 > CAYUVJ01. The sequence continues at coordinate 7,108 of CAYUVJ010000117.1, read as the reverse complement.
CGCGGCCGCCGCCTTCGTCGATTTCTCCCGCCGGCGCGGCACCTCGGCCCTGGCTTCCCAGGGCTGGCTGCGGGCCGGCGACCTCTACACCCGCATCGGACGGCCCGGGGAGGCGGCCACCGCCTTCGGCTCTTTCCTCGATCTCTTCCCGGACAGCGACCAGCGTCCGCGGGCGACCGCCGGCCTGGCCGCCGCCCTGCTGGAGGACGGACGACCGGCCGAGGCCCTGACCCGGACCACCGAGGCCAGGCGCAGCTTCCGATTCCATCCCCTCCAGCCGCGGTTCACCCTGCTGGAGGCCCGCGCCCGCTACGCCCTCGACCAGCCGGCCGAGGCGCTCGAGCTGGCTGCCGAGGTGCTGACCGGAGAGGCCGCCGCCGAGCTGAAAGCCGAGGCCGCCGCTCTGCAGGCCCGACTCCATCTCGAGGGAGGCCGGCCCGCCGAGGCGGCCGCTGCCGCCCGGGCGGCCCTCGACTCCTCCCCCCCCGCCGGCCTCGTGCCGGTCCTGGAGGGGGTGCTGGGCCAGGCCCTGGTGGACACCGGGCAGCCGGCCGAGGCACTTGCCCCGCTCACCCGGGCGGTGGGTACGCTCACCGGCACCCCGCGGAGCGAGGCGGCCGCCTGGCTGGCCCGCGCCCATCGCGCGACCGGTTCCCCTGACAGCGCCCTGACCTCCTGGGACATGGCTCTGGCCACTTCTCCCGCCGCGCAGTTGACGGCGTGGGGGACCGAGGCTGCCCGGCTGGCCCTGGACCAGGACGACTCGGAACGCGCCCTGGACTTCGCCGACCGGGCGGCCGACGGACCCGACCCGGCGGAGCGGGTGGAGGCGGTCCGGGTGGCCACCGAAGCGCTGCGGCGTCTGGGACGGACCCCGGAAGCGGTCGACCGCTGGCGCGGCCTGCTGGCCCGCCCCGACCTGCCGCCCGAGGCCCGGGCCCGCACCGCGCTGGCCCTGGGCGACCTCTACCGGGAGACGCTGGGCGATCCCTCGGCGGCCACCGGTTACTATCGTCTGGCCGCCGCCGCGGTCGTGCGGGGCGAGTTGTGGGCCCAGGCCTTGTGGTCCTCGGCCGATGCCCTGGCCGACCAGGGGGTGTGGGCCTCGGCGGTCGCCGAGCTCCAGCCGCTGGTAGCCGCCAGCGGTGCGTGGGGCGAACGGGCGGCTGAACGTATCGACTACTGGCGCACCTACCGGGTGGTGGACGTGCAGGGCGGACTGCGGCGGCTGCAGAACGCCATGATGGCCCTGGCCGCCGGCGGATCCGAGAGCCGGACCGAGGCCCTGCTCGAGATCGCCCGGGCCAACGCCGGACCGCTCAAGGACTTCGCCACGGCCGTCACCGCCTATGAGCGCTACCTGGCCGGGGTACCGACCGGGCCTCGCTCCGCCCAGGCCCGCCTGGAGCAGGGGCGGGCGTTGGAGGCACAGGCGGTGATCGCCGACCAGGAGCAGCGGGGTGGCGATGCCCGTGGAGCCCGGGAGCAGGCGGCCGACGCCTACCGGGCGGCGGTGGACGACGGCGGCGATTCCGAAGCCTCTGAAGAGGCCCAGCTCGCCCTGATCGAACTCGACCTGCGCGCGCTGGAGGGCCGGCCGGTCCTCTACTTCCAGGCCATGAACGACCGCTACCGGGCTTTCCTAGAGCGCTTTACCGCCACCCGTCGTCTGAACCAGGTACTGCTGAGGATCGGGGAGGCGGCCGAGGGACTGGGGGTCCACGCCGACCCCTCGTACTACGAAGAGGCCGCGGCGGCCTACCGGCTCCTGCTGGAGGGGACCCGGCCCCCCGCGGTCACCGCCCAGGCCCGGCTGGGGCTGGGGCGCAGCCTGTTCGGGCTGGGGGCGTGGGCCGAGGCGGCCCCGGTCCTGGAGGAGGCGCTGGCCGACCTGCCGGAGGGGGCGGCCCGGGACGAAGTGCTCTACCGGGCCGGCGAGGCCCGGCGGCAGGCGGGCGAACCCGGGGCGGCGGTAGCCCATTTCCGCGAACTGCAGGAGCGCTTCCCCGAGAGCGACTGGACCGCCCGCTCCAGCGAGTCGACCGGTGAGCTGCTGCTGGCCGAGGGCCGGGCCGCGGAGGCCGAGGCCTCGTTCCGGCGTTTCCTGGCGGGGGCTGAACCCGACCAGGCCGGACGCGCCCACTACCGGCTGGCGGTGGTGCTGACCCTGCTGGAGAGGCCGGAGGAAGCGTCCGAGCAGGCGCGGGCGGCCGTCGCCGACAGCCTGATGGATCGCGACCTGCGGCGGGACGCCCTGCGTATCTGGGGTGAACAGGCCGCGGCCGCCGGGCGCCCCGAGCAGACCCGGGAGGCCTGGAGCCGGCTCTGGGCCGAGGCCCCCGAGAGTCCCGAGACTTGGGCGATCCTGCCGGCCTACGGAGAACTGCTCTCCGAGAACGGCGAGGTGGGGCCGGCCGAACAGATCTGGCGGGCCCTCATCGCCCGCACCCAGGACGACTCCCTGAAGGCCCGGGCCGAGGCCGAACTGGTCTACCTGGCCTTCGCGTCCGGCCGGCTCGAGGAAGGGCGACGGCGGCGGGACGAGTTCGAGCGCACCCATCGCCGCGAGGACGAGGTGCTGGCCCGCTACCGGCCGCTCTTCTGGGCGGTCGAGGGACAGACCCTGCTGCGCTCCGAGCAGAACGAGCGGGCCGAACGGGTCTTCCGCGAGATCCTGGACGAGGCCCCCGACTCCCCCTACGCCCCCGGCGCCCTCTACGGGCTGGGGGTGATCGCGGCCGGCAACGAGGACACCGAGGAGGCCCGGGGACGGTTCGAGGAGATCCTGAGCCGCTTCCCGGAGAGCGGTGAGGCCAACCGGGCCCGTTTCGACCTGGGGCAGCTGGCCTACCTGACGGCCGATTACCAGCGGGCCGTCCCGCTCTTCCGCCAGGTAGCCGACGGTCCCGACCCGGTCCTGGCCGAGGCGTCCCAGCACAACCTGGTGCTGACCCTGGAGCGGATGGAGGCCTGGGAGTCGGCCCAGCAGGAGGCCATCACCTGGCTCGAGCGTTACCCCGACAGCGAGGACCGCTTCGACATGCAGGTGCGGCTCGGCCGGCTCTACCGGGATGGGGGACAGCCCGGCCGGGCGGTCGACTTCTTCCGCACCCTGCAGCCGCCCGACAGCGAGGAGGCCGCCCGCCTGGGCTTCCAGCTGGCCGAGACCCTGTTCGTGCTGGGGGACTACCAGCAGGCGGTCATCGAGTATCTGAAGGTGGCCTATCTGAACGAGGACCAGTTCCTCTTCGCGGTCACCGCCCGGCTGAAGGCCGCCGACTCCTATGCCCTGCTGGGGCAGCGGGAGCGGGCGCTGGAGATGTACCGCGACATCATCCAGCGCTACGGCGCCACCAGCGAGTACGGCCGGATGGCCCAGACCCACCTGGAGAACGTCCAGGCCGGGCGGGCCCCGGGGGCCCTGCCTCCGCCGCGCCCATGAACACGACCCGCCGCCCGTACGTCACAACCACGGGCGGGGCGGGCACATTCTGAGTCGAGACCGCGTATCACCGAAGAGGACGGAGCGAACCGTATGGCGATGGACGACCGCAGCACCGTGATGGACCGGCTGGCCAGCCTCAGCAAACGCAAGGGTTTCATCTTCCAGAGCAGTGAGATCTACGGGGGGCTGGGGTCCACCTGGGATTACGGTCCGCTCGGGGTGGAGCTGAAACGGGCGGTGAAGGACCGCTGGTGGAACGAGGTGGTGGGCAAGCGGGAGGACGTGGAGGGCATGGACGCGGCCATTCTGATGAACCCGAAGGTCTGGGAGGCCTCGGGCCACGTGGCCTCGTTCCAGGACCCGCTGGTGGAGTGCGCCGAGTGCCGGCGGCGGTTCCGTCAGGACTACGTGGAGGGAGAGAAGTGCCCCGAGTGCGGCGGCCCGCTGGGCGAGCCCCGGATGTTCAACCTGATGTTCAAGACCTTCATCGGCCCGGTCGAGGACGAGGGGGCGGTGACCTATCTGCGCCCGGAGACCGCCCAGGGCATCTTCGTCAACTTCCGCAACGTGCAGGAGGCCACCCGCCAGCAGATCCCCTTCGGGATCGCACAGATCGGGAAGGCCTTCCGCAACGAGATCACGGTCGGGAACTTCATCTTCCGCTCCCGCGAGTTCGAGCAGATGGAACTGGAGTGGTTCTGCAAGCCCGAGGAGTCGGAGGAGTGGTTCGAGTTCTGGGTGCAGGCCCGCTTCGACTGGTTCAAGTCGCTGGGCATCCGGCCCGAGCGCCTGCGCCTGCGTCCCCACGCCGAGGACGAGCTGGCTCACTACGCCCGGGCCTGCCAGGACGTGGAGTACGAGTTCCCCTTCGGCTGGTCGGAGCTCGAGGGGATTGCCGATAGGGGCGCCTACGACCTGGACCAGCACCACCAGTACAGCCGCAAGGAGATCCGCTACCTCGACCCGGTCACCCACGAGCGCTATATGCCGGCGGTGGTGGAGACCTCGGTCGGGGTCGACCGCACCGTGCTGACCCTGCTGACCGACGCCTACGACGAGGACGAGGTGGAGGGGGAGTTCCGCGCGGTGCTCCGCTTCGCTCCCCACATGGCCCCCATCAAGGCGGCCGTCTTCCCCCTGGTGAAGCGGGACGGGATGCCCGAGACCGCCCGCCGGATCACCGAGGACCTGAAGCAGCGGGCCTGGAAGGTCATCTACGACGAGGGGGGGAGCATCGGGCGCCGCTACCGCCGGATGGACGAGGTAGGCACCCCCTTCTGTCTGACCGTGGACGGCCAGACCGCCGAGGACGGCACGGTGACCGTCCGCGACCGGGACACCCTGGAACAGGTCCGGATCGGCCAGGACCAGCTCGGCGACTACCTGCAGGAGCGGTTCCGCTCCTGAGGCGGAGCACCTCATGCGTCTGCTTCCGCTGAAGAGACCGGCGACGGCGGCCCTGGCCGGGCGGCTCGCGCT
>CAYUVJ010000117.1:0-2084 GCA_964447955.1 uncultured Gemmatimonadota bacterium | reverse complement strand
CCTGGCCGGCGCGGTCCGGACTGCGCTGCTCGTGGTAACCGCCGGCGCGGCCCTGGCCGGGCGGCTCGCGCTCCTGGCCGGCGCGGTCCGGACTGCGCTGCTCGTGGTAACCGCCGGCGCGGCCCTGTCCGGTCTGTTCACGGTATCGGCATTCCCCACTCCGGTCGCCGCCCAGGTCGGGAGCGAAAAGGTCCATCCCGCCCTGCAGCGGGCGGCCGCCGGGGAGGACTCCCTTTTCGTCTGGGTCTGGCTGGCCGACCGGGACGTGAGTGGGAGCGAGCTGCGGCGGGTCCTGGCCCGCACCCAGCAGAGCCTGACCGCCCGGGCCCTCGACCGCCGGGCCCGGCGGGGCCGGATCACCGGGGTGGACCCCAGCGACCTGCCGGTCCACACTGCCTACCTGACCGGGCTGCAGCAGGCCGGGCTGCGCCTGCGGCGAACCAGCCGCTGGCTCAATGCGGTCAGCGGGGTGCTTGACCCGGACGCGCTGGACGGTGTGGCCGCTCTTTCCTGGGTGGTCCGCGTCACCCCGCTGGGACGGGGGGTAGACGGACGGGAACCCGAGCTGCCCGAGTGGGGCGACCTCGGGCGGGGGTTGGGGGCCGCCCCGGCCCGGGCACCGGCGGTGGCCGCAACCGCCCAGACCGGGCCCGATCATTACGGTCAGGCCTGGGCCCAGAACCTCTCCATGCAGGTGCCGGCCCTGCACCAGGCCGGCTACCGGGGTGAAGGGATGCTGATCGGACTCATGGACACCGGCTTCGACTCCACCCACGTGGTCTTCCAGCACCTCCTGGACGAGGGTCGCCTGCTGGGGCAGTACGACTTCATCGGGGACGACGAGGTGGTGGCCAACGAGCCGGGGGATTACACCGGACAGCACACCCACGGCACTCAGACCTGGTCGGTGATCGGCGCCTGGTGGCCGGGATACCTGGTGGGGGTGGCTCCCGAGGCCTCGTTCCTGCTGGCCAAGACCGAGGACGACACCAGTGAGACCCCGGTGGAGGAAGACAACTGGATCGCCGCTATCGAGTGGATGGAAGCCCTCGGGGTGGATGTGACCAACACCAGCCTGAGCTACCTCGACTGGTACAGCTGGCGCGATATGGACGGCGACACCGCCCCCATCACCATCGTCGCCGACGCCGCGGCCGCCCGCGGGGTGGTGGTGGTCTCCAGCGCGGGGAACGACGGGGGCGGGTCCCCACCCGCCAGCCCCGACACCATCCCCCTGACCTACTACGTGGGGGCTCCGGCCGACGGCGACAGTGTGGTCACCGTGGGGGCCACCGATGCCTCCGGGACCCTGGCCTACTTCTCCTCCCACGGGCCGACCTTCGACGGCCGGCGCAAGCCCGACCTGGTCGCCCGGGGGGTCTCGGTGGCGATGGCCACCCCCTCGGCCGACGACTCCAGCCTGACCTCCAGGAACGGTACCAGTTACTCGAGTCCTCTGACCGCCGGGGCCGCCGCCCTGGTGCTGCAGGCCAACCCCGACTGGGACCCGGCCGAAGTGCTCGCCGCCCTGCGGGCCACCGCCGACCGGAGTCACAACAACATCCCGGGAGAGCCCGACAACGACTACGGCTGGGGCTACGTGCAGGCCCACGACGCCGCGACCTACGAGATCGGGCCGGTCCAGCCGGGCACCCGGCTCGATTTCTACAACCACCCCAACCCCTTCCCGGGGGAGATGGGGGAAGGGACCTCGTTCCGCTGCGACCTGCCCGGGGCCGGCAACGGGACCATCCGCATCTTCACCCGCGCCGGCACCCTGGTCCGGGTCCTCGAGGTGGCCACCCTCTCACCGGCTGTGGTCGAGATCCCCTGGGACGGGCGCAACAGCGACAGCCGCCCCGTCGCCCCGGGCGCCTACCTGGCCGTGCTGGAGTTCGCGGGAGAACGTTCCGTCATCACGGTATTGAAAGTCCGCTGAGGTATATTGGAATCACCTCCCGCTTTTTACCACTTCGCAGTATCGATGGTGCGCGAATATCCAGCCATCGAAGCGCGGGTTTTTTGATTCGATCGATGAAGAATTAATCTTGACATGGGGGGGGGCGTAGCATCTCATCGGTAGT
>CAYUVJ010000116.1:0-7127 GCA_964447955.1 uncultured Gemmatimonadota bacterium | reverse complement strand
TCAGGCCCCGGCCACAACCCCCAGCAGGCCGTACTCCTCCGCGTCGGTGATGAGCAGGATGACGTCGTTGCGCGGCGGCGGAGCGGTCCGCAGGATCCGGGCGACCTCCAGGATGACGGCCACCGAGACCCCGTCGTCCGAGGCCCCCGGTCCTTCGGGCACCGAGTCGTAGTGGGCCATCAGCAGGACGGCGGAACGCTCTCGCCCGGACAAGGTCCCTGAGGCCGGGTTCGGGTCGGCGTCGTTCCTCCCCGCGCCGGTCCCGGGCAGACGGACCATCACGTTGCGGACCGTGAAGGGGCGCCCGCGCCGGTCGACCACCGCCTCCTGGACCTCGGGCTCGCAGCCCATCCCCCGCAGGATGCCCAGGATGCGTTCCCGGACCACGTCGTTCTGCGGACTCCCGTTGGGGTGGGGGATGCCGTCCCCGACCAACTGTTCGAGGAGGACGTAGGCCCGCCGGGCCGAGAAGACGTCGTCGGGGGCCTCCGCCGGCCGGGGGGCCGGGGGAACCTGCCGCCAGGCGGCCAGTCCGGCGGCGACCAGCAGCACGGCCAGGACCATGCCCCCGGATGTGGCGAACCGCCGGGAAGGAGGGGTGGGGACGAGAGGGCTGCTCACCGAGGCATCCTCCGGGTATGGGGTGGGGCGGCGCCGGGGAGGGGCGTCGCCCCTTCCGGCATCGTCCGTCCGATGCGCCCATGCTAGCGTGGACGCCCCTCGCTGCCCAACCCCGACCGGGTATGGATCCCGGACGCTGCGACCACATCGGCCGGTGTCGGCGTGGGATCGAAAGTACTATTCAGGTTGATGCGGCGGCCAGATGGCGTTAGTCTATGGGACAAATGGCCACACCCAAGAAAGAGAACGCACGATATCTCCAGACGCTGCTGGAGATCCTCTCCGGCGACTCCGGCTCGTACCGGAGCGTGGAGGATTCACTGGAACTCCATCAGCGGGTCCGGGAGGGTCTGCCCTTCGAGTCGTTCGAGTCGCTCCGGAGTCATCTCGATTCGACGCAGTCGGAGATGGCGGACCTGCTCCTGATCTCCCTGAAGACGATCCAGCGGCGGAAGAAGGAGAAGCGGCTCACTCCCGAGGAATCCGACCGGCTGGCCCGGGTCGCCCGGGTGCTCGCCCGCGCGAGTGTGCTGTTCGGCGATGAAGAGAAGGCGCTGCTCTGGCTGCGATCCCCCCTGCCGGCCCTGGGGGGTCGCCTCCCCTGGGACTACCTGGACACCGATATCGGGGTCGAGCGAATCGAGGACCTGCTCGGGCGGATCGCCCACGGCGTCTTCAGCTGATGGAGGTATGGAGGGTCACCACCGCCGGATTCGCCGGGTGTGCCCTGTCGGGGGAGGGCGCCGAGCGCTTCGGCGGCCGCTGGAATCCGAGGGGGCTGGCCCTGGTCTATACCTCGTCCTCGCTCTCGCTGGCGATCCTCGAGTTGCTGGTTCAGACAGGGGCACGAGTCGTTCCCGGAAAGCTGTGTCCCATCAGGCTCGATGTCCCATCGGACATTGAACGGCAGGGACTGGAGCCGGGAGCGCTCCCTGCGAACTGGCGCGCCCATCCCGCGCCGGTGTCACTCCAGATGCTCGGAAGGGACTGGATCGAAGGCGGGACGACGACCGTCCTCTCGGTCCCCTCGGCGATAGTGCCCGAAGAGCGGAACTATCTGCTGAATCCGGTGCATCCCGATTTCGGCAGGATCTCGATCGTGAGCACATCGCGGATAGATTTGGACCGGCGTCTGACCGCACTCCTCAGGCGGGGCGGGCCGCCGGCTTCGGTCTGAGGATGTCGGGGTAACCCCGGATGCAGGGTCCGAGGCCATGGGCGAGGAGTGTAACCGAGGAGAGCAACTAAGGAGATCGACCATGAATCCTGAGCCGATGAGGGACCACGAGCCCGCCCGCCGTTTCGAGGGCCGGGGGGTGCTGGTCACCGGCGGGACCTCGGGGATCGGGCGGGAGGCGGTGCGTCTCTTCCGGGCCGAAGGGGCGCGGGTGGCCTTCACCGGGCGGCGGGAGGAGCTGGGGCGCGAGGTCGCGCGGGAGACCGGGGCCGTCTACATCCGGGCCGACCACGGGGTGCGGGCCGACTGCGAGCACTGCGTGGTCGAGGCCCGGGAGCAGCTGGGCCGGATCGACGTGCTGTTCAACAACGCCGGTCTCGTCACCCGCGCCACCGCCGAGTCGACCTCCGACGAGGTGTGGGAGGCCACCTTCCGGGTGAACGTCACCGGCCTGTGGTGGATGAGCCGGGCGGTGCTGCCCCACCTGCGGGAGCAGGGGGCCGGGGCGATCGTGAACAACGCCTCGGACTGGGGGCTCATCGGCGGCCGGGACGCCGTGGCCTACTGCGCGGCCAAGGGGGCGGTGGTCCAGCTTACCCGGGCCATGGCCCTCGACCACGCTCGGGAGCACATCCGGATCAATGCCGTCTGTCCCGGTGACACCTACGTGGAGCGCTGGGCCGAGCGGGGGGACTTCGACGGCCCGGAGAAACGCGAGGAGGTCCTGCGCCGCTACGGCGAGGCCCTCCCGCTGGGCCGGGTGGGACGGGCCGAGGAGGTGGCCCGGGTGGTGCTCTTCCTGGCCTCTGACGAGGCCTCCTTCATGACCGGCCAGGCGGTGGCCGTGGACGGCGGCAACACCGCCGGGTGGTACGGAGCGACGGTGATCGACGGCCCTGCGAAGACGGAGGATTGATATGTCTGGACGACGGTGTTCCCTCGGTCTCGTCCTGGTGACGTTCGTCCTCTCACTGCTGCTCCTGACCCTCTCCGGGGCCGGGGCACCGGCACCGCAGGAGCCCGTCTACGACCTGCTCATCCGGGGTGGGCGGTTGCTGGACGGGACCGGTAATCCCTGGTACTACGCCGACGTCGCGGTGCGGGGGGACCGCATCGCGGCGATGGGCAGACTGGACGGGGCCCGGGCCCGGCGGGTCATCGACGCCGCCGGCCGGTACGTCGCCCCGGGCTTCATCGACGTACACACCCACGCCGGGGATGGGCTCGTCCAGACCGACCGGGCCGGCGCCCGCACCCTGCTGGTGCAGGGGCTCACCACCGTGGTCATCAACCCCGACGGGGGCGGGCCGGTCGACCTGGTGCGCCAGCGGGAGACCATGGAGGGGCACGGCATCGGGGTCAACGCCGCCCAGCTCATCGGGCACGGCACGATCCGCTCGGCGGTGGTCGGGATGGAGGACCGTTCGGCAACCCCGGCGGAACTCGAGCGCATGCGGGGGCTGGTCCGCCGGGGGATGGAGGCCGGGGCCTTCGGCCTCTCCAGCGGTCCCTACTACACCCCCGGGGCCTTCTCCGACACCGACGAGCTGGCGGCGGTGGCCGGTGTGGCGGCCGAGTACGGCGGGGTCCACCAGAGCCACGTCCGGGACGAGTCGGCCTACACGGTCGGTCTGCTGGCCGCGGTCGAAGAACTCATCGAGATCAGCCGGCGCACCGGGGTGAGGGGCATCGTCACCCACATCAAGGCCCTGGGCCCCGACGTCTGGGGTCTCTCCGGCGAGGTGGTGGCCCGCATCGAGGCCGCCCGGGCCGAAGGGGTCCCGGTCTGGGCCGACCAGTATCCGTACGAAGCCTCCAGCACCAGCTTGGCGGCGGCCCTGCTGCCTCGCTGGGCCGAAGCGGGAGGCCGGGCCGCCCTGCTGGCACGCCTTGACGACCCGGCCACCTTGACCCGGATCAAGACCGAGATGGCGGTCAACCTGGGCCGTCGGGGCGGGGCCGCGCGTATCCTGCTCAAAGCCTTCGGGGCCGACCCCGGGGCCTCGGAACACTACCTGAGCGAGGTGGCCGAGACCCGCGGACTCGACCCGGTGGACGCGGCCGTGGGGCTGCTGCGCCTGGGGAGCCCCGGGATCATCTCGTTCAACATGGACGAGAAGGACATCCGCACTTTCATGATCCAGCCCTGGACGATGACCTCCTCGGACGGGGAACTCCCGCGCTTCGGCGGCGGGCTCCCCCATCCCCGCGCCTACGGCGCCTTCCCCCGCAAGATCCGCAGGTACGTGGTGGAGGAGGGGGTGCTGAGCCTGGAGCAGGCGGTGCATTCCATGACCGGGCTCTCGGCCGCGGTCATAGGACTCCAGGAGCGGGGGGAGGTGAGGGAGGGACACTTCGCCGACCTGGTCGTCTTCGATCTCGCGCACGTGCGGGACACGGCGACCTACGAGCAGCCGCACGCCTACGCCCAGGGGATGGACTACGTGGTGGTCAACGGGGTGGTGGCCATCGACGACGGGGTCTTCCAGGAGGGGGTACGGGCGGGCCGGGTCCTGCGGCGGCGCTGAAGACCGGACAGCAGCGGTGTGGACCGGTGCCGGTCGATCGGATGCGCCCGAGGATCCGGCGGAGCAGTGGTCTCCGGCTCAGCGGAAGGGATCGAGCCGTTCCAGGGTGAAGTCCCCCTGGAGGATGATGCCCCCGATCCCGACCCAGCCCCATGTGCCGGAGAGGTCGCCGTCCCCCCAGGGCCCTGCCAGCAGGACGTTGTTGTCGACCATCTGCGGGTTCAGGTCGAAATAGAATCGGCCGTCTTGAAGATCCCCCCGCAGGGCCCCGCGGCCCAGTTGCGGGCCGACGCCGCCTCCCTGGTCCACTCCGTCGATCCAGCCGATCCGCCACTGCCCACTGATCTTACTGGATCCGATCAGCTCCAGGGTGATCCGCCCTTCAAGCAGGGGGACCTGGTCGTCGGCCGTGGCCCGATAATAGTAGACACGCACCGCATCGGGAGTGAGCAGTCCGGAACAGGAGATCCCGAGCAGGACCAGCAATATCGTCGCCACCAGGGGGAGATTCTTCATCGGCTGCATCTTAGCAGAGGGGAAGAGCACCGGGAAGGTCGTCTCCCACCCTGGAGATACCGCCCCGGACGCGGCCGGTCCGGAGGCGAACGTATGTTCGCCTTATCCGCTTGACGTTCGCCTCTTTTTCGCTCATGATGGGCCGCAGGTACCCGAACCCTCCGGAGGGAGGTCATGAACCTGACCCGTCGACAGCGTGAGATCCTGGATTTCATCCGTTCCTACCAGGGTGAGCGGGGCTATTCGCCCAGCCTGGAGGAGATCGCCCGGCACTTCGGGCTCTCCTCGGTGGCCACGGTGCACAAGCACCTGACCGCCCTGGAGCAGCGGGGGGCCATCGAGCGCGGGCACAACCGCAGCCGTTCCATCTCCCTGGTGGAACAGCCCGTGCGCACCGGCAGCCTAACCGTACCGCTGCTGGGCCGGGTGGCGGCCGGGGCGCCGATCGAGGCGCTGGAGGACGACGAAGAACTCATGATCCCCGAGGACATGCTGGGGCGTCGGCGCACGTACGCCCTGCAGGTCCAGGGGGCCTCGATGATCGACGAGGGCATCCATGACGGCGACTTCGTGGTCATCGAGGAGCGGGACACGGCCGAGAACGGCGAGACGGTGATCGCGCTCCTGCCCGGCGGGGAGGTGACGCTCAAGCGCTACTACCGCGAGGGCAGGTTCATCCGTCTGCAGCCAGCCAACGAACAGGTGCGACCCCTCATGGTCCCCGAGCGGGACCTGCGCATCCAGGGCGTGGTCATCGGCGTGGTCCGCAAGTACCGCCGCCGCCGGGCCTGACGGCCTCCGGCCTCCCCGGCCGGTCATCGGCCGGTCCGGTGGTCCTTCCGCGCGACGCCCGCGGGTGACCGGTTCCGACCGTCGCCCGCGGGCGTTTACTATTCATGGTTTGCAGTTCGGGATTCTAAGGATACCATCGGTCTGGAATCGAGCTGCGCGCGCTGCCTCACTTCTGTCCATTCCATTGACCCGGAGTCTGAGGATGGGCGTAAGGAAGAGACGAGACCGCAAGGCCCGGAACGCCCCGGCAACCAGCCCCGACGCCCTCGATCCGCCGTTCATCCGACCAGCGGATTGGTGGCGCTCCCTCTCGGAGCATGCCGCCAACATCATCACGGTCGTTTCTCCGGAAGGGATCGTCGAGTACATCAACCACCCCGTATCCGGTCTGGACATCCAGGACGTCGTCGGGCGCAAGGTCACCGAATTCGTAGATCCCGCCTTTCACGGCCCGCTCTTCGAGAAGCTCGGAGAAGTACTGAAGACCGGAGAGGCCACCTCGTTCACCTCCCGGGCTGCCGGCCCGCACGGGACCGTATTCTGGTACGACAACCAGTTGAGCCCCGTTCTCCTGGAGGGCGAGGTCGTCTCGGTCGCTTTCATCGCCACCGACATCACCGCCCGGATGCTGACCGAAGAGCGCTTGGGACGCATCCTGGGCTCGATCTCCGAGATCATCTTCGAGATGGACCTGGAAGGAGTGCTGCGCTGCGCCAATGAGGCAGGTTTCCGGGTGTCCGGGTTCACCCGGGAGGAGTTCGAGGCCGGACTCAACATCATCGACCTGTTGGTGCCCACGGATCGGGAGCGGGCAATAGCCAACGTCGCCCGGATCCGGCGAGGGGAGGACATCAAACCCAACGAATATACCCTGCAGACGAAGACGGGTGAACGGATCCCGATCCTTATCCACACGACCCTCTTATCGGACGGTGATACCCCGTCCGGCATGGCCGGTGTCATCGTCGACGTCTCATCGCTCCGCCAGGCCGAGGAGGAGCGGCGTCGTGTCTCCGAGACTTTACGGGCCGAGCGGGACCGTATCCAGACCATCCTCGACCTGGTCGGCGACATCGTCCTCGTCCTGGAGACCGACGGCACGGTGGAGGTCATCAACCGGCAGGGCTGCGAGATCCTGGGCTACCTGCCGGATGAAGTCGTGGGCAGGAACTGGTTCGACCAATTCCTGCCAGAACGGCTGAGAGACGAAGTCCGGGAGGTCTTCTTCGGGCTGATCGCCGGAGAGACCGAACTGGTCCGGGTCCATCAGAATCCGATCCTGACCGCCTCGGGACAGGAGCGTCAGATCGAGTGGCGCAACAGAGTCCTCTACGACAAGAACGGCGGGATACGGAATCTCATCTCCTCGGGAACAGATGTCACCGAGCGAGCGGAGCTCGAGAAGCAGCTGCGACAGGCCCAGAAGATGGAGGCGATCGGCCGTCTGGCCGGCGGTATCGCCCATGATTTCAACAACCTGCTGATGGTCATCA
>CAYUVJ010000115.1:0-7148 GCA_964447955.1 uncultured Gemmatimonadota bacterium | reverse complement strand
TGGACAGCGAACTGCGGGCCGATGGGGACCTCTCCGACCGTTACTATCAGAGGATCCGGGCGGCCGGTATCGTGAACTGAGAAGTGTTTATAACCAACCCTGGTCGCGGTACCAGCCGGCAGTTTCCCGAAGCCCCTCCTCCAGACTCCGGGCCGGCTCCCACGCCAGTTCCTCCCGAGCCCGACGGGTGTCCAGGGCCCAGAAACGTTCCCCGAACTCCTTGAGCCGGGTCCGGGTGAGGGCCTCGATCCCCTTCCCGGCCCGCAGGAACTGTTCGTTCACCAGCGCCAGCGGCCAGAGCAGGGAGGGGACCACCGGGACCTGCCGCACCCGGCGGCCGAGGACCCGGCCGATGACGGCGATCACATCCCGCATCCAGTAGGAACGGTGGTCGGCGGCGAAGTAGGTGCGGCCGGCCGCAATCGGCAGACGGCCGGCCCGCTCCAGCAGGTCGGCCAGGTCGGCGGCGTGGATCATGCTGACCTGGGAGTCCCCCCGGATGCGGGGCACGAAGCCCCGCCGGGCCTGGCGGAAGAGTTGGAGCATGTCCCGCTCCCAGGGACCGTAGACGATGGCCGGGCGGACGATGGTCAGGGGAATGTGGCCGGTGGCGGCCTCCCGGCAGGCGACCTCGCCGGCCAGCTTGCTGGCCCCGTAAGGCCCGATGGGGGCCGGGGGGTCCTCTTCACGGCGCGGACGGTCGGGGGAGGAAGGTCCGGCGGCGGCCTGACTGGAGACGTAGACGAAACGGCGCAGAGCCGGACGACCCCGGCAGGATTCCATGAGGGCCCGGCTCCCCGCCTCGTTGACCCGGAAGTAGGGGCCGGCCGAGCGGGCCTTGGTGACCCCGGCCACATGGAATACGACATCCACTCCATCGAGGGCCGCCGGCAGGGAAGCCGGGTCGGTCACGTCGCCGATCACCTGCTGCACATCCAGTCCGGTCAGGGCCGAGAGGTCGGAAGTGGCCCGGACCAGGACCCGTACCCGGTAGCCCCGCTCCAGCAGGCAGGCGACCAGATGGCAGCCCACGAAGCCGTTGGCCCCCGTCACTAGGGCCTGTTCGGCGACCTTGGTCATCTTCCCCCCCGTTCCCATCCGGTGACCACCGGTGTGGATGGTTGACACTCCTCATGGCCCCCAGCTATCGTGCGCGATGGCCCTAAGGCCGGAGGCCGCTCACCCGCGCGAATATATCGGACGGCCCCGGACGCGCACAACCGCCTGCCTGCCAGGTTCCGGCAGGAGCCTGAAGTCCACGACAGGAGCCCGATGGATCTCTTCGAACGCTGTCACCAATGGCAAGACTGGAAGATGGCCCAGCAGTTCGGCTACTACCCGTACTTCACTCCTATTCAGAGTGAGGCTGGGCCCGAGGTCATCATCGACGGCCAACGCCGGATCATGCTGGGCTCGAACAACTACATGGGCCTGACCAACCATCCCGAGGTCAAAGAGGCGGCCATCAAAGCGATCGAGCAGTACGGGGCGGGCTGCACCGGCTCCCGGTTCCTGAACGGCACCCTGGACATCCACGTGGAGTTCGAACAGGTCCTGGCCGAGTGGCTCGGCAAGGAGGCCGCCCTGGTCTTCACCACCGGGTTCATGGTCAACCAGGGAGTCATCTCCTCGCTCATCCAGAAGGGGGACTACATCCTCTCCGACCGGCTCAACCACGCCAGCATCGTGGAGGGCTGCCGGCTGGCCGGAGGCGAGACGATCCGGTTCAAGCACAACGACATGGAGGATCTCGAGAAGTCGCTGGCCGAGCTGCCCGACACGGCCGGCCGGCTGATCGTGGCCGACGCCGTCTTTTCGGCCGAAGGGACGGTGGCCGACGTAGGCGGGATGCTGGAGGTGGCCCGCCGGTACGACGCCCGGCTCATGATGGACGAGGCCCACTCGCTCGGGGTCTACGGCCCGGAAGGCCGGGGGGTCTGCGCCGACCTGGGACACCTCGACGAGGTGGACCTGATCATGGGTACC
This sequence comes from uncultured Gemmatimonadota bacterium, assembly GCA_964447955.1. Taxonomy (GTDB): domain Bacteria; phylum Blakebacterota; class Blakebacteria; order Blakebacterales; family CAYUVJ01; genus CAYUVJ01. The sequence continues at coordinate 5,162 of CAYUVJ010000115.1, read as the reverse complement.
TTCAGCAAGTCGTTCGGCGGTGTCGGGGGTTTCGTCGCCGGCGACCTGGACGTGGTGATGTGGATCAAGCACAAGGCCCGGACCATGATCTTCTCGGCCAGTCTCCCCCCCGCCTCGGTGGCCAGTGCCCGCAAGGCGCTCGACCTCATCCGGGCCGGGGACGACCGGCGGGCCACGCTCTGGAAGAACGTCAAGAAGATGCAGGAGGGCCTGCGCGGGATCGGCTACGACATCGGTGCTTCCACCAGCCAGATCATCCCCCTGCACATCGGCGAGGACATGCGCTGCCTGCAGTTCTGGCGGTCGCTCTATGATGCCGGCGTGTTCACCAATGCCTTCATCCAGCCGGCCACCCCGCCGGGAGCGGCGTTGATCCGGACCTCCTACATGCCGACCCACACCGAGGAGATGCTGGACGAGGCCCTGGCCATGATGGAACAGGTGGGGAAGGCCACCTGGGTCGTGTCGTGAGCGGCCTGCGGGTGCGGCGGGTCGAGGGGGCGGCCGATCTGCGCACCTTCATCCGCTTCCCCTGGCGCATCTACCGCGGCCACTACCCCGACCCCAACTGGGTCCCGCCGCTGCTCATCTCGGAGAAAGCCCTGCTCGACCCTCAGAAATCCCCCTTCTTCGAGCACGGAGACGCCTGCTATCTGCTGGCCGAACGCGACGGCGTGCCGGTGGGCCGGATCGCCGGCATCGTCAACGATCTGCACGTCTCCTTCCAGGAGGAGGAGGCCGGATTCTTCGGCTTCTTCGAGTGTATCGACGACGCCGAGGTGGCCGGGGCGCTGGTGCACGAGGCGGCCGCCTGGGTCTCCGAGCGCGGTTTGAAGTGCATGCGCGGACCGATGAATTTCTCGACCAACGAGACGTGCGGCCTGCTCATCGAAGGCTTCGATTCCCCTCCCACCATCATGATGACGCACAACCCCCCCTTCTACGCCCCGCTTCTGGAAGGGACGGGGATGCCGCCGGTCAAGGTCCTGCTCTCTTACGAAGTGACCGCCGGACCGGTCACCGACCGGCTGCTGGCGGTGGCCGAGAGGACCCGGAAGCACGCCGGGGTCACCTTCCGCCCGATCGACATGAAGCGCTTCCGCGAGGAGATCGACCTGCTGAAGTCGGTCTACAACGAGGCCTGGGAGCGCAACTGGGGCTTCGTGCCGATGACCGACGCCGAGTTCGAGCACATGGCGGCCGACATGAAGCCGATCATCGACCCCGACCTGGTACTGCTGGCTTTCGTGAAGGATGAGATGGCCGGGTTCAGTCTGGCCGTCCCCGACGTCAACCAGGTGCTGGTCCGCATGAACGGCCGCCTGCTCCCCTTCGGCTGGCTGACGTTGATGCGCGGGCTCAAGAAGGTCGACCGGGTCCGGGTGATCGCCCTGGGAGTGCGGAAGGACTTCCGGCGGCTGGGGCTCGGCTCGCTCTTCTACGCCGAGTCGATGCGGGTGGCCCTGGAGAAGGGGATCCGGGCCGGGGAGGCCTCCTGGATTCTCGAGGACAACCAGGACATGCGCAAGCCGATCGAAATGCTGGGCGGGACGATCAACAAAAAGTACGCGGTCTTCGAACTGCCGCTCTGAGCGGTCTCAGGCTCCGGAGGTCTCCTCGCCCGCCGCGCCCTCCAGGTGCGGCGGCTCCTCCCCCTCTTCGAGGATACCGTCCAGTTTCGTCTCCAGGCCGGTCAGTTTCTTGCCGCCCCGCTCATAGGCGCCCCGGGCGTTGTCCAGGTGGGTGCCGAGTTTGTTGTACTCATCATTGAACCGGCCCACCTCCCCCTGCAGGCGGCGCAGGTGGGAGAGGATCTCGGCCCCCCTCTTTTCCAGTTCCATCCCCTTGAGACCGTAGAGGATGACTTGCAGGTAGGCATAGAAGGTGTTGGGACTGACCGGGACGACCCGGTTCGAGACTGCGTAGCCCAGCATCTCGGAAAGCCCGCCCCCCTCACTGCTCTCCTCGTCCCGGATGATGGTCTCGTAGTAGACGTTCTCGGCCGGGATGTACATGAGGGCGAAGTCGAAGGTCCCCTGGTCGGGCAGGATGTATTTCGAGGCGATCTCGTCCACCCGCTTGCGCACGTTGGCCAGGAACTGACGGCGCGCCTTCGGCCGCTCCGCTTCCTCGGCCTCGAGCACCCGGCGGAAGTCCTCGATCGGGAACTTGGAGTCGATGGGGACCAGGCGTTCGCCGATCTTGACCACCGCATCCACCACTGCCCCGCCGGGGAAGCTGTACTGCATGTGGAAGTAGGAGCGGGGGAAGATCTGGGCCAGCAGATTCTCCAGCAGGACCTCCCCCACCCCGCCGCGCAGTTTGGGGGACTGCAGGATGTCCTGGAGCCGGTTGATGTCCTTGCCCAGGTCGAAGATCCGGGTGGAGGCCTCAGAGAGGGAACCCAGTTCCTTCTTCAGGTCGGCCACCGTCCGACCCGACTCACTCAGCTGCCGGGTGAGAAGTTCCTGCTGGCTCTCCAGCCGCTTCTGCATGGTCTCCTGGAGCCCCCTCAGGGTCTCCCCCAGCCGGTCCCCCTGCTGCTGGGCGGTGGTCAGGGCGTCGATGCGTGCCCGGTCGAGTTCCGTGGTCACCTTCTCGCGCAGATCCCGCACCTCTCCCCCCTGGCGCCACACCGTCCCCAGAGCCAGGGCAAGCAGCACCACTACGACGACCAGCAGGATCAGAGTGAGGTCCATGCGCCCACTCTACCTTTACCATGATCACGGCATCAACCATGACTCGGTGAGTTCTTCGATGCCTATCCCCGCACGATCATGTGGATGGTTACATCGCCATCCCGTTCTGGCGGTTGGCGACCGTGGATGAAGTAGATTGGAGCCGGTAATCCTGCACAATAGCTGATCAGTGCCGGAGACCACGCTGCCTTCTCCAGTCGGATATCGAAGAGCTCATCTACGATCCGAGCCAAGGATCGTGGATTGTAGGACGAGACACTCCCTACGACCCACCAAGACTCGTCAATAGTGTCGAAACACCCGCCTGAAAGTGTAGCCACTAACAGTTTTTGGGCCCTTCTGTAACCCGTTGCGGGAGGGCAAGTTATGCCGTCGGCTTACCTACAGGTGTCGAACACGGGGGAAGGGTTCGGCCACCTTCAGGGTCGCAGGCGGAGCTCGGATGAGATCGGGCGCCGGCTCCCCCGGGCACCAGCCCACATGCCACAGAATCCGGTCTAGTGTCCTTAGTCAGAACGAGACTTTGAATCCGATGTAGAGGGCCCGCGGACGAGTCGGCCCGTATACATACGCGGGGTCCCGGGATCGCCCCCTGTCCAGATCCTTCTGGTAAGCGTCGGTGAGATTCTTGATCCCCAGATTGATCTTCGTCTCCAGATCACTGCCGAGAGGCAACCGATAGCTCAGACCGGTATCAATCTGGATGTAACTGCTGCTCCGCTCCAGGCGCAGTTCAGGATCTTCCTGTCCCTCGACAACCACCTCATGAGGGACATCAGCTTCTCCTGTAAAGGCGCTTACGAGGAAGCACTCGAGACGGTCGAGGAGGTAAAAATCCAGCTGGAGATTCGCCGTCAGGTCCGGAGTTCTTAGGAACCGATTCGTCCCGAAGTCTTCATGGGGACTGTCGAAACGGCTGTGAATGTACGTACACCCGCCTCTTAGCTCAACGCCAGCGGAGGGACGGATACCCACATCGAGTTCGGCCCCCCGAACCTCGGCGCCGTCACTGTTGACGCGTTCCCACAGTTCGATGCTGCCGCTGGTGGCCACGAACTCTTCAATGAAGGAATCCTCCATACGGGTGCGAAAGACCGTGAGAGAGGCCATGGCGGGCATACGGTGAAGGCGTCCCAGATATTCCACCCCGGTACTGATGGTATTGCTCCGTTCCTCTCTCAGATCCGCCGCATTCTTGATGATCCGCTGGTCTCCTTCGAGTCCGCACAGATGCAGGTCCTCACTGTATATCAGGGGCGGTTTGAACCCGGTAGTATAGGCTCCGCGGAGCAGGAAGCCTCCGCCGAGATCGAACTTGCCGTTCACGCGCGGGCTGATGATCCAGTTGGAGAGCTCGGAATGGCGGTCCAGTCGCAGACCGAAAACGAACTCGATCTCCTCTTCCGGTCCGATATGGAGGTTGTCCTGCACGAAAAGGCCGATGTCGGAATAGCCTTCATCGATATAGTAGGCGGTCTCGGCTGCGGTTCGGTCAGTAAGCCCATCGTATGAATAGTGGCTTCCGAAAGTCAGTAGATGCGCGCCTTTCAGATAGTTCGCCTGGACCCCGGCGATGTGAAGCGGGTTGTCACTCTTGCCGTAGAAAGCCAGGGCGTTAAGCCGGTCCTCGGGTGTATCTCCAGCCAGGCCGCCATAATAGGAGCGGCGGTTGGTAATCGAGGAGGAGTAGAACAGCCGATAATCAAAAGTTGGTCCTGTCCGCTGAGTCCACCGGACACTGACACCGGAACGCCAGTGTTCAATCCATTCGGCGATGTCCGCCTCATGAACGGGGAGGTCGAACTTGTTTCCTCCCCGACGTTCCTCATGGATGCGGTGGATGGAGGCGAGTAACTCTGAGTCCGGCCGGGGCTGGTAGTAGAAGTTAAATCCCACGGATTCGTTCTTGAGTGAGCCCAACTCGCTGTATCCGTCGCCGTTATAATCGTAGGGGCTGCGCTGGCGGGCTGAGCCGAAAACATAGGCTCCGGAAGTGCCGGTTCCGCTCACTATTTCGGCCACTGCGCCCAGTTGGGGATCGGGTGTCCCGCCGGTGGAGTGATGACGGTACTGAACCTGGACCCGGTTCATCATCGGACGGCGTGTGATCATGTTGACGACACCAGCAATCGCTCCGGGGCCGTAGAGCGCAGATCCCCCGCCTTTGACGATCTCGATATGATCGATCATCTCCTCGGGAAAATATTCCAGGCCGTATACACCTGCGAGACTGCTGACGACCGGATCGCCATCAATCAGTATCTGGGAGTACTTGCCCGGCAGGCCGAGAATGCGGACCTGCGTGAAATTGCAGTTCTGACAATTGTTCTCGACCCGGACACCGGTATGGAAGCTGAGCGCTTCGGCCAGGTTTGGTGCCTGCTTGCGCTCAATAATGAACCGCGGGATAACCTCTGTGCGTACAGGAGTATCTTCGACAAGGTGCGGGGTTGCCGTACCGGT
>CAYUVJ010000114.1:0-7161 GCA_964447955.1 uncultured Gemmatimonadota bacterium | reverse complement strand
TCTCGGGCTCAATCCGGGGGCAGGCGACGCTTCAGCACGATCTCCACTTCCTGGTCGGGTATGTACTGGGCGATAAGCTCCCGGGTGGCCATGTCGACGTCGTACCGCGCTGCCAGGGCGCCTCCCCGGACCGCGATCCGCCAGACCGCGTACTCGCCGGAAGGAGTACGGACCTGGGAAGTGCCTTCCACGGTGATCCGCAGCCGGGCGGACTCCGGGATGGACGGGTCGACCACCGGGAACTCCCAGGAACCGCCTTCTTCCAGGGGCAGGGCAGCGATGAGCAGATCGACCGCCTGGATGTCGTAGGTCCCGACCGGCACCCGCCACTCGGACTCCCGGGGGAGGGGAACGCCCTCGTTGAGGGATTGTTCGGCGACGGTACGGCGCACCTCCAGGCTGTCCCCGAGGCTGTGGTAGCGCAGTTCGGCTGCGAAGACCTGACCGGGCCCGGCCTCGATCCGGGTACTCGAGGAGATCGGCTGCAGGTCCCGGGAGCGGACCGTGAGACTGCTCTCCTGGAAGTAGCCACCGAGACGGGTCCGGCTCGAGGAGACCAGCACTCCCTGACCGTGGGTGACCACCCCGGTCATGTCTCCCAGCTCACGACCCTGGACCCGGAAGCTGTAGATCCAGGTGCCGTCGGGGATGTGATCGGTCTGCAGGGGCAGCGCGGACGGTCCCTGCAGGAGCAGGGCGGTGGCCGGCACCATCAGCAGGGCACGCAGGATGGTCGGCACGGGGCCTTCCTCCGGTCGGGGTTATCCTTGACGCAGCTCCATCGGATTCAACACATTCCGGTCCATCCGGGCAAGCCCGCCGTCATCACTTCCGGAAACGAGCGGATCGAGAACGATGAGCGAACGTACCATGCTGCATGGATTCCCGGTCGTCACCGCCCAGGAGATGCGAGACATCGAGGGGCGTGCGATCGAGGAGTACGGGATCACCCGGGAGGAGATGATCGAACTGGTCGCCGCCCGCCTGGCCTCCCTCACCGGGGAGATCCTGGGCCTCCCCGACCTCTCCGACCGGCTGCGTCCGATCCTGGTCGTGGTTGGGCAGGAGGAGTGCGGCGTAACCGGGCTGGTGGCCGCACGCCATCTGGCCAACCGGGGCCTGGAGCCCCATGTGGCCCTGGCCATCACTGCCTCCGAGCTCGGTGATCTCGCGCGGTCCCGACTCCACACCCTGGAGAAGATGGGCGTCAGCGTCCTGACCATCGATCCCTCCATCGAAGAACTCGGACTGGTCGGGGAAGACCACCCTTCGGTGCTCGTCGATGCGCTCACCGGCTACTGTCATGACGGCCCCATCGACGAAGCGAGCGCCCGGATCATCAGGTGGATGAACAACGCCGGGGCCCCCATCCTCTCGCTGGACGTGCCTTCCGGACTGGACGCCACCACCGGGGAGCGGGCCGCTCGTTGTGTCAAGGCGCACACCACCATGACCCTGGCCCTGCCCAAGAAAGGTCTCCTCGAGGCCGGGGCCCGCAAGATGGTGGGACGACTCATCCTCACCGACATGGGATTGCCCCACCGGCTCTATGAGGACTTCGGTCTGCAGGTGACCGGTCGCTTCCCGCCGGGCGGAAGACTCTCCCTGCTGGCCTGAACCGGTTCCAATTCCATACTCGGGGCACTAGAATCCCCGTTGGCCGCGGCCGGTCGCCGCGGCCGAGCCGATGAGACAAGATGGGGAAAGAGATACCCAATCGACAGAAGAGACGTGTGATGCCCCCCCGTCCCGGTCCCGGACCGGGCAGGGGGCGGAAGCGTAGCGGTGTCGAAGAGGTGCAGAGATCGGGGAGCGGCCGGACCAGGAAACGTCAAGGGAGATGAACGTGCGCCTCGAACCCATCGAAAAGAACGTACTGCGGGCCGTCGCGATCACCCTGGGTGTGGTGGTCGCGCTGGCCCTCGGACTGGCTGCCTGGGGTCGCTACCAGGTTTATAATGAACAGAAGGCCCTCGAGGAACGTCGTCAGTTCGAGGTCGAGATGGGTCGGTTGATGGACGAGGAGCGGCTGGCTGAAGGGATGACCCGGGAACTGGTCAGGGCCACCATCGGTGCTCCCGACTCGGTCACCGGCCTGGGCGAGATCGCCGAGCGCTGGCATTATGCGGCGACTCTCAACTACGGTGCGGTGGATCTGATCTTCGAACATGGCCTGCTCACCGACATCGAGCGGAAACAGTGACCCAAGGAGTCGGCATGTCTCTCCGTAAGTGTGCATTCCCCCTGCTTCTGCTGGCGGTGCTCGGAACCGCTCTGCCCGTCCAGGCGCAGTTCACGCCCCGCTTCAGCCGTCAGGAGGCCGCCTCTCCCGTGCAGTGGCATATCGGCATCGGTGTCACGGCGTTGAATCTCGGGGACTATTCCAGCGAACGCTGGAGCGAACTCGACGCGCCCCTGCCCATCTTCCAACTGCACGGGGCGGTGATGATCCCGCTGGGGACCTCGGAGAAGTGGTTCCTGATGCCCGAGCTGGGGGGGAACATCGCCCTTCCCGCCACCCGGGGTGTCTATGTGGATCCCATGCCCATCGACGAGGTGACGCAGCATGAGGTGCCGACCATCGGACAGCGGGGTTTCTCGATCATGCTCAACCTGGTCCGCTCCCTGGACGATCGCCGGACCCTCTTCGGGGCTGGATTCGGCTACCATCTGATCGAGCATGACCCGGTGATGCCGGCTTCGATGGTGCTCCGCGACGTCCCCTTCATCAACGACCCGTTCCAGCACTTGGGGATCGGGATGCAGCTCCACGCCGCCCGGGCTATCTCTCAGCTGAGTGACAAGACCCGGCTGATGCTGGAAGCCCGCTACAAGTACGCCTATATGGGTGGAAACACCTCGGGTCGCACCCTGCTGATGAGCGAGCTCCAGCTCACCGCCTATCTGGCCATCAAGTAGGGAGGACCCCTTACGCGCCCCCGGGTCCGCAGCGCGATCTGTACCGTCCTGCTGCTCCTTGTCCTTCCGGACGGATGCGGCCATGGGCTGGGGCCGCCGGGGGAGACGAGTCTCTCCGGCCGCATCACCTTCAGTGGGGACTGGCCGCCCGGGACCCAGCATGTCGCAGTCGCGCTCTTCCCTCGTGAGCCTTCACCGACCGACCTGGTCCTCCCGGTCACCTGGCAGACCATCGATCCGGCGGACCTGCCCCTCGTCGACTATCTGCTGCTGCCTCCCCCGGGACGCTATGAGTACCTGGTCGTAGCCTGGATCGGGGAGGGGACCCAGCTGCTCGACCTGGCGTCCTGGGTGGAACTGGGTGTCTATGCCGATCCGGAGGACCCGGGGTCCCATGGGGTGGTGGAGATCGTGGAAGGGATGTCCCGGGTCATCGACCTGACCGCCGACCTCTCGCTGGCACCGTCCTCCGGAGCCGGGAGCGGGCCAAGATGAGGCCCTGGGCGGGGGTGCTGGTCGCGGCCGGTCTGATGGCTGTGGTGACTCCCGGCGGGATGGCGCGGGCCCAGCCCGCCCCTGGAACGATCGTCGGGGAAGTCCGTACGGCCGCCGAAGGAACCCCGCTCCCGGCCGCCAACCTGCAGCTGGAAGGGACACTGTTGGGGGGGATCACCGACCGGGGGGGCCGCTACCGCATCCCCGGAGTGCCCCCCGGCAGCTATCGCCTGCGGGTCTCGGTGGTCGGGTACAGGACCGAGACGGCCACCGTCGCGGTCGTCTCCGGCGGGACCGTGACGGTCGACGTCCGGCTCGAGATGGCCCCCATCGCCCTCCCCGACGTGGTGGTCACGGCCGGTCGCCAGCAGCAGCGGGCCGACGAGGCAGCGGCGGCGGTGGCCACCCTCGAAGGTCCCCGACTGGCCCTGCGCGGCGCCCGGCAACTCGACACGGTCCTCCCCCTGGTCCCCGGGGTGACGATGATGGACGACCAGGTGGGGATCCGGGGCTCGACCGGGTACACCCGGGGGGCCGGCGGCCGGGTGCTGGTGCTGCAGGACGGGGTCCCGGTGGTCGGAGGGGACACCGGGAACGTCCGCTGGGACACCCTGCCGGCCGAGGCGGTCGAACGGGTCGAGGTGGTCAAGGGGGCCACCAGTTCCCTCTACGGATCGGCCGCGATGGGCGGGGTGGTGAACGTGATCACCCGGTCGGCCCATACCGGTCCCTTCACCTCCGTTCGTCTGCGGACCGGGACCTGGGACCAGCCCTGGTACGAGGACTATCGATGGTCCGAGGGCCGGCGCTGGTCGCGGGGAGGGGAGGCCACCCTGGTCCGGCCGGTCGGGCGCCTCGGACTGCTGGTCACCGGCGGATACCTCCGCAGCGACGGTTTCCGGCAGAACGGCGGGGAGGAGAAGAAGCACCTGCTGGCCAAGCTGGAGGGGCCCCTCGAGGGACGGGACCAGTGGAACGTGGTGCTCACCGCCGCCCTGCACGACCACGACAACTTCTTCGAATGGGCCGGTCCGGACGATCCCTACGAGGTGGCGGCCGCGGTCCGCGGCGACTGGATCCGGTCGGACAAACTCACCCTCACCTCCTCCTGGCGCCGTCTCCTGAGTCCCTCCGCCTACATCCAAGTGCAGCCCCACTTCTCGGCGGTCCGCTGGAGTAACCACTTCGCCGACAACAACGATGCCGCCGAGGTCCTGCGCTCGGGTATCGACCTGCAGCGCGTGCACACCTGGGGGGACGCCTCACTGACCGTCGGCGGCATGGCCGCCCTGACCGGGGTGGAGGCCGACATGTACGGGTCGGTCCGGGTGGGGGAGGGGGCCGTCTTCACCCAGCACGAGCGGGGACTCTCCGAGCGGGTCCGGATGAGTCTCGGGGCGCGGCTCGACTTCCACCAGGCCCGGGGTTTGGAACAACATCTGGTCGTCAGTCCCCGACTCGCCCTGGTCGCCGATCCGCTTCCCGGCCTGGTCCTGCGTCTGGCCGGAGGGCGCGGGTTCCGGGCCCCCTCGGTCGCCGAGACCTATGTCAGCACCACCACCACGGGTTTCCAGGTGATCCCCAACACGGCGCTCACGCCGGAGACCGCCTGGACCTTCGAAGCCGGTGCGGTCTGGGACCCGCTGCCGGTTCTCGACCTTGAACTGAACGTCTTCACCGGCCGGTGGTCGGATATGATCGAACCGGTGGCCCGCCCCGAGGACGGGGCTATCCAGTTCCAGAACCTGCGTCGGGCCCGTCTCCAGGGGATGGAACTGGTGGTCCGGGCGGCCTCCCCGGACGGTCGGCTGAGGGCCGGCTGGTCCAGTCTGCTGCTCTCGGCTCGGGATCTGGACGTAGGGGAACCCCTCTCCTACCGGCGTCCCCGCCAGAGTTCTCTCACCCTGGAGGGGACCCTCCTCGGGGTGGTACTCGGGGCGGACTGGCGGTACGGGGCCACGGTGGAGAAGGTCCAGCTCTATCCCTATGACCGGCGGGCCCCGCTACGGCGGCTGGACGGGCGGGTCTCGGTACCCCTCTTCGGCCTGCGACTGACCGTCCAGGGGAACAACCTCACCCAGTACTACTACACCGACATCGAGCGGAACCTCGCCGCGCCCCGTGAATGGCTCGTCACGCTCGAGCGGAGCTGGTAGGCCTCCGGCACCCGGAGCGGCGGGACGGGCGGCTCAGTCCTCGACCATGGCCGGCCGGCCCAGGCTGATCCCCATCCGCTCGGCGGTGTCGGTCAGACTCCCGGACGGCGGTACCGTCTTGATCCGCCCGGTCACCTCCGAGAGCGGCACGGTGCCGATCTCATTCCCCTGGATGCGCACCATCACATCACTCAGGCCCTGGCGCAGGGCGCTCACCGCATAGGCCCCCAGCCGGGTGGAGAGGACCCGGTCGAAGGGGGTGGGTGACCCCCCCCGCTGCAGATGCCCCAGGACCACGCACCGGGTCGCCATCCCGGTCCGTTCAGCCAGCTGGTCGGCCACCCATTGGCCGACCCCGCCCAGCCGTTCCTGCCCCCCGGTCTGATCAGCCGAGGCCAGGACCGCCCGGTCCCCTTCGGCCGGCTGGGCCCCCTCGCCGACCACCACCAGACTGAACAGGCTGCCGACGGCCCGTCGCCGCCGGATCTTGTCCGCCACCAGCTCCAGCTCGAAGGGGATCTCCGGGATGAGGGCAGCATCGGCTCCGCCGGCGATGGCGGTCTCGAGGGCGATCCAGCCGGCATAACGGCCCATCACCTCGACCACCATGATCCGGTCGTGGGACTCGGCCGTGGTGTGGAGCTTGTCAAGAGCCTCGGTGGCGGTGGTCAAGGCGGTATCGAACCCGAAGGTGTAATCGGTGCCCGGCAGATCGTTATCGATGGTCTTGGGGATACCGATGACCCGCAACCCGGCCTCGGCCAGTCGCCGGGCGGTGGAGAGGGTGCCGTCCCCACCGATGCAGATCAGGCCCTCCAGTCCCAGCAGGTCGGCGTTGCGGAGGATCTCTTCATGCCGGTCCCGATAAGTCCGTTCGCCCTGGGTGTCCTTCTCCGGCCAGCGGTAGGGATCCCCACGGCTGCTGGTGTGCAGGATGGTCCCCCCCTTGGGCAGGATACCGCGCACCGACTCCGGCCGGAGGGGTTCGGTCCGGGGAGGGTCCATCAGTCCTTCGTAGCCGTAGTGGATCCCGACCACCGGCCAATCGGGGCCGATGATGGAACTCTTGACGACGGCGCGGATGACCGCGTTAAGACCGGGGGCATCCCCCCCTCCGGTGAGTACGCCGATGGTCTTGGTCATGCTCTGGACCCTCCGGGACGGACTGTCACGAGGTGTGGAGACCGGGAAAGGAAGAATAGACTCACCGGAGCGGAGGATGCATCCCCAAAGGAGGGGAACACGACACCCTGCCGGGTCCGGTGGTCCGGCAGGGTGGGACTCGAGGGCAGGTGTTCGGGGTTTGAGCTGGGTTAGAAGTCGGACGCTGCCCGGTCGGCGGTCCCATACGACTTGAAGATGCTGTCCAGCTTGCTGATCGCGAAGAGCCCCCGCGCCTTGTCGTCCAGGGCAGCCAGCTTCAGTTCGCCACCGGCGTTGGAGAGTGTGGTGCGCGAGGCCATGATCATCCCCAGGCCGACCGAGTTGAGCCACTTCACCTTGCTCATGTCGAGGACGACCTTGGTGACGCCTTCCGCTACCAGTTCCTTGACGCCCTCATGGATCTCCGTCGTCTCAGGCCCCCCCATCA
>CAYUVJ010000113.1:2121-7180 GCA_964447955.1 uncultured Gemmatimonadota bacterium | reverse complement strand
GCCCACAGCCAGGTGGAGGGGCTCAGCGGGAGGTGAGCCGGTCCTTGGCCGAGCGCAGGGCCATCAGGGCGATCTCCCCGGTCCCCAGCTTCCCCCTCTCCCGGGCCAGGTTCAGGTAGGCCTTGACCTGGGAGACCGGCACCTCGGGCTGCTCGGCCGGGGGCTTGCGCTGCAGGGTCAGCGCCTCCTCGGGGCAGGTGGTGACGCACAGACCACAGCCGATGCAGCGCCGGACATCGACCGCTACCACATCGCCCGCCGGGGTGATGGCCTCCATCTGACAGCGTTCGAGACAGGTCCCACAGCCGCTGCAGGACGCCTCGTCGTAGACCACCGTGTAGGGGGAGGAGACCATCGCGGCCGGCTCCGGGTGACGCTTGAAGGCCAGCAGGACCTGGCAGCAGTCACCGCAGCAGCAGCATATGTTCGAGATCCGCTGGTACCCGCTAGGCTGCAGGACCAGACCGGCCCGGTCGGCCTGGCGCAGGATACGCAGGGTCTCCTCCAGGTCGATCTCGCGGCCGATCCCGTTCTCGATGTAGTAGTCGGCGGCCCGGTCGAAGACCAGGCAGGTTTCCAGCGGACGGTCACAGCCCTCACCCACCAGTTGGTGCTCAAGGCGGCAGATGCAGGGAGCGACCGCATAGCGGCGCCGGTCCCGGACCAGGTTCTCGGCTTGCTCATGAGGCAGGATGTCGTGGCTCACAGGGACGTCGGCATGGACCGGGATGGTGCGCAGCTGGGGCGCTTTGCGCCAGGTCTCGTAGTCCATCAGGTGGGGCAGGTATTCGTTCATATCCCGGATCAGCTCGGGATCCAGGTCGTCGACATGGAACTCCCAGATCCCAATCACATACTGCAGGGCCATATAGTGGGGCTTGTCCCCCTTGTAGAGCCTGTAGATCAGCCCTTTCCGCGACATCTCATAGAGCCGGGCAGCGGCTTCCTCACCCTCCAGCCCCACCCGGTGGGCGATCACCCGCACCGGCTCGGCCAGCAGGGTCAGGTGGAGGGCGAGGGCGGCTTCCTCGGGGGTGAAGAGCCGCAGAATGCGCAGTTCCACCCCGCTCTCGGTGGCCGGGAAGCCGCCGGGCAGATCGTCCAGGTGCCGGGCAAGCCGCTGATAGACCTCATCATTCATCCTTCAGTACCTTTCCAGGTCGCGGCCGACCGCGACCTCACCGTCGAAACCCGCGCTCCGGACCTTCGCGACCAGTCCCTGCTCGTCGCGCACCGTCTCCTCCTGGAAGTGGACCAGGACAAGCCGTTCGGCACTCGACCGGACGGCCGCCGCACCGGCCTCGGCCGCCGTGCTGTGCCCGTCATGGGCCTCGACCTCCTCCCGGTGCCGGAAGGTGCACTCGTGAACCAGCAGTCGGACCCCGGCTGCCAGCCGGTCCAGACCCTCGCACGGACCGGTGTCCCCCGAGTAGGCGACGGCCCGGCCGTCATGTTCGGCCCGCACCCCCACCGCCTCCCGCTTCCCGTGCACCACCGGAGCGGTCAGCAGCCGCAGTCCCGCCCCCTCCCAGACCAGCTCCGGTCCCGATCCCAGGGGCAGGGCGCGCAGCAGGAGCGGGACCGGCGCCCGCCCCAACAGGTCGAAGGCGTCCAACAGGGCCCGGGCCTGACGGAGCACGGTGGGAGGAGCCAGCAGGGGGAGCGGTTCCCCCCCCCGCTCGGGGAGCAGACAGTGGATCAGGCTGGGCAGGCCGTAGAGATGGTCGGGATGACCGTGGGTGATAAGCACGCCGCGCAGGTCCCGGGGATCGACTCCGGCCAGGCGCAGACGCCGGTGGGGAGAGGCTCCGCAGTCCACCAGCCAGACCCCGCCCGGCCAGGTCAGGGCGAGGCTGGTGTTCTCTCTGTCGGGGGGAGGACAGGCGGCCCCGGTTCCGAGCAGAACGACTTCCAGTCCGGGGCCGCTCACGGTCGCAGGAGCGGGCTACTTGCCCATCCCGACGTGCTGTGTCTTCTGCATCAGCTTGCCCTCGGTGCCGATCGAGGGGGCGATGATGATCTCGGTCAGCTGGAACTCCCGGATGTTCCGGGCACCGATGTTGCCCATGCTGGTCTGGATGGCGCCCACCAGGTTCTGACTGCCGTCGTCCACTCGGGCAGGTCCCATAAGGATCTCTTCGAGGGTACCCGTGGTGCCTACCCGGATGCGGGTGCCCCGCGGCAGGTTGGCGTGCGGGGTGGCCATCCCCCAGTGGAAACCGCGCCCCGGGGCCTCCTGGGCCCGGGCGAAGGCGCTGCCCACCATTACCGCGTCGGCCCCGCAGGCCAGGGCCTTGCAGATGTCGCCCCCCTTGCTCATGCCGCCGTCGGTGATGACCGGCACGTACTTGCCGGTGTGCTTGAAATGGAAGTCGCGGGCGGCGGCACAATCGATGGTGGCCGTGACCTGTGGCACCCCGATCCCCAGGACCCCGCGGGTGGTGCAGGCCGCTCCGGGTCCGATACCCACCAGCAGACCGTCGATACCCGCCTCCATCAGAGCGAGGCTGACCTTATAGCCCACCGTGTTCCCGACGATAACCGGGACCGGCATCTTCTGGCAGAAACTCTGGAAGTCCAGCGTCTCGTATTCGGTGGCGATGTGCTGAACCGTGGTGACCGTGGACTGGACCACGAAGAAATCGACCCCGGCGTCGGCGGCGATCCGACCGTACTTCTCCGCCTTCTGCGGAATCGAGGAGACGATGGGCGGAACCCCCGTGTCCTTGATCTCGCGGATCCGCTGGGTGATCAGTTTCTCCTGGATGGGCGGCGTGTAAAGCCCCTGGACCAGGTGGGTGGCCTCTTCCGGAGAGGCGTCGGCGATCTCGTCCAGCACCTCACTGGGATCCTCGTAGCGGGTCTGGACCCCCTCCAGGTTGAGCACGGCGAGGCCGCCCATCTTCCCCATGGCGATGGCGAAACGCACGTCCACCACTCCGTCCATGGCGCTGGCGATGACCGGGATGGCGAACTTGTGGCCGGCCATCTCCCACGAGGCGTCGGTTTCGGCCGGATTGACCGTGACCTCGCCCGGGGCCAGCGCGATCTCGTCGAATCCGTAGCAACGCCGGGCCTTACGTCCGATCCCCACGTACATGCCCATCAGGAGGTCCTCCTGCCGCGTCCGATCGCGGCTTCGGTTCGGGTGGCGCGATGAGTTAGGCCCAATCTATAGGGGTCAGGCATGGTTTCAACCCCTATCCAGGAGCCTGTCGGAGTGACCGGCTCCTAGGGTATGAGGTCCCCACGATAGACCAGTCGGACCGGACCTTCCAGCCACAGGTCGTCGATCCCTGCGCCGGTGCGGCAAAAATGGACCTGCAGGAGTTCTCCGCCCCGCGTGCGCAGTGCGACCGGTGAGACAGCCCCGTCCGCAGCCAGCACCGCGGCTGCCGCTCCGGCCCCGGTCCCGCAGGCCAGGGTCTCGGCTTCCACCCCGCGTTCCCAGGTCCTTATACGCCAGGTCCCATCGGCATCGGGGGCGGCGGCCAGCCAGTCCACGTTCGTCCCCTCGGGCCCCAGGTCAGGGTGGGCCCGCAGAGGGGGACCGGCCTCCTCCACCATCACTGTCCCGGGGTCCTCGACCCGGACGACCAGGTGCGGGACACCGGTGTCGACCCTTTGCCCCTGCACCGTCCCGCCTGCAACCGGGAGTCGGCAGGTCGTCGGCGGGGTGGGATCGCGTAGCGTCAACACGACCTGCCGGTCCCACCCGAGGGCCCGGTGGGGACCGTCGGCCGCCTCGAACCCGACCGTCCAGACCTGACGGTGACCGACCCCGGGGGGCGGTTCCCAGCCCCCGGGCCGGGGCGTGTCGGGTTCCAGTCCATGTCCCAGCCCGAACTCCAGGGCAGCCGCCCAGGCCAGACAGCGGGCCCCGTTGCCGCACATACCGGCCTCGCCCCCGTCGGCGTTCAGATAACGCATCCGGAAGTCGGTCCCGGATGCCTCCTGGAGCAGCAGCACACCATCGGCCCCCACCCCGCTGCGACGGCGGCAGAGGTCGCTCCAGCGGTCCGTCGGCAGCCGTTCCAGCTCCCCGGATCGGTCGTCGAAGAGCAGGAAGTCGTTTCCGGCCGCC
Organism: uncultured Gemmatimonadota bacterium; assembly: GCA_964447955.1. GTDB lineage: Bacteria > Blakebacterota > Blakebacteria > Blakebacterales > CAYUVJ01 > CAYUVJ01. Next base: position 3,096 of record CAYUVJ010000113.1, on the reverse strand, counting down.
TCCATCTTCAGGAACCGGGTGTTCACCGTTCTCTCCGCTCAAGGCCGTCCGGCGGCAGGCCGGGTTCGAGCCTGCGAGGGGTCATCAGTCGCAGCGGAGTGGTCACCGTGCTCAGGAAACTCTCCCGCACATAGAGGGTGTCCGGGATCGCCCCCAGAGGCTCGGCCGGCCGGAAAGGCCGCACCGAACCCGTCCCGAGGCGGCCGTCCCCGTCCAGGTCGAGCCAGCCCCAGATGCGGTAGGCCCCTTCCCGGAGCGGCGGGGTGGCCAGACGGCCAGGGCTCTCGGGGGTGAGTTCGATCCGCTCGGGAGCCCCCCGATCCAGCCCCTCGACGATCACCCGGTAGCGGCCTCCGGCCGGGAGCGGGTCGGCCTCGAGCGGGAACTCGAGGGTACCCCGGCCAGGCGTGGAGACAGCCTGCCAGACCAGGGTGTCGCCCACCGCCGGTCCCCTCACCCCCGTCCAGGAGTGCAGCGACCCGGGTATGAGGAGGAAGTGGTACCAGTTCTCGGGGCGCGGGACCCTTCGCGGACGCAACCGCACCGTGGTCGGATCGACCCAGTCACGGTCCACCCCGAGGGTGTCGGGTCCGATCAGATGCCAGGGGTCCAGCCCGACGGTGTCGATCGGGGAAGAGAAGGTCAACAGGAGGCTCGTATCGCTGTCGAGTCCCCGGGTCGAGTCGGCGGGGACGACCGCGGTCAGGCGGGGGGTGACGGTGTCGGAGGCAGCCGGGACGGTGAAGGTCGGGATCCTGGGGGCGGGAGCGACCGGGTTGCCGAGCCGGTCCGTACCGGCGGTGAGTTCCGCACGGTAGCGGCGACCGGGGACCAGTCCGGTGGTCTGGAGGACCAGGGCCGCGGAGGAGGCAGCCGGCCGGTAGGAACGGACCACCCGGGGTTCCGGCAGGTCGGCGGGCGGCATCTCACCCTCATCGACAACGGGCTCGAGTGCGACCTGCGGAGTGGGATCCG
>CAYUVJ010000113.1:0-2111 GCA_964447955.1 uncultured Gemmatimonadota bacterium | reverse complement strand
CGGAAGGACCGGCTCGCTCAAGGTGAGCTGGACCCACTCGGGAGTCCGCGCCGAGGCGCTCCGCACGAAGGGACCCAGGGTGTCACGAGGGGCCAGGTTCAGGTTCAGTCCCGTCACCCGGTCGTCGGGGGCCTCGAACACCACGTCGGCCGGCGGTACGGCCAGCGGCTCCCGGTCGGGTTCCCAGAAGCGGCGATTGTCGGCATCCCGGAAGGCGAAGACCCGGTAGGTCCCCCGGGCCAGATGACCGGCTTCGTAGCTGCCGTCATCGTCGCTCTGGAAGACGTAGAGCGGCAAGACCGGTCCCTCGCGCCGCGAGGCCAGGGCGGGATCGGCCCGGAGGTCGCTGGCGGCGTCACCGGCGGGGTAGACCCAGATCCAGGCTCCGGCCGTCGGACGCCCCTCTTCGAACACCGTACCGGAGACCGCCGCGTCGTCCAGGGTCTCGCCGGTCGAGAAGGCCAGGGTGAAGGTCCGTCCCATCCGGTTGCGCCGGACATCGGCTGCATCGGCTCCCAGGGTGACCACGAAAGTGGTGTTCTCCCGCAGGGATACCCGGGGGAAGAGCCGCAGTTCCTCACCGTGCCAGGAGACGCGCAGAAACGGACCGATATCGGGAGTGAAGAAGAGGGCCCGTTCTACGCTCTGGTGGTCCATCGCCTCGGAGAACCGCAAGACGATGGGTTGTCCCCGGTCGACTTCCAGTTCGCCCGGGGGGGGGACCGAGGCGACCACCTCGGGGGGGACCTCGTCGACGGGACCGCCGGGAGGGAAACCCTCCTTGGCGCAGCCGGCGACCAGCCCCCCCGCGAGGAGGAGGGTCAGGGTGCGTCGTCTCAGTCCCGTGGATGCCACCTCAGATCGGGGGACTTGGCCGCCAGGGCCTCGTCCGGCCGCCGCACGGGGGTTCTATGAGGCGCCTGCCTTACCTGTTCGGGCGATTCGGCCGCCTCCCGGGCGATCTGCCGGAGCGCCTGGGCGAAGATATCGAGCGTGTCCCGGGTCTCCGTCTCGGTCGGTTCGATCATGATCGCCTCATGGACGATCAGTGGGAAGTAGATGGTCGGCGCGTGGAAACCGAAGTCGAGCAGCCGCTTGGAGATGTCGAGGGTGGCGACCCCATGGTTGTTCTTCTGACGGTCTCCCGAGAGGACGAACTCGTGCATGCAGGGACCGGGATAGGGCAGCTCGTAATCATCCGTCAGCTGGTGCATCAGGTAGTTGGCGTTGACGATGGCCTGCCGACTGGCCCAGGCCAGCCCCTCTCCCCCCAGGGCCCGGATGTAGGTGTAGGCCCGCACCATGATGCCGAAGTTCCCGAACCCGGCGTGCACCTTGCCGATGCTCTGCGGACGGTCCCAGTCGGTCCGGTAACGCACGCTGCCCGGTCGACGGACATCCTCTTCCTGCACGATGCGCGGAACCGGCAGGAAGGGCTCCAGCCGCGCGACCACCCCGATGGGCCCCGAACCGGGGCCGCCCCCGCCATGCGGGGTGGAGAAGGTCTTGTGCAGGTTGTAGTGCATCACATCGACCCCGACCTTGCCGGGCTGGACGATACCCATCAGGGCGTTGAAGTTCGCCCCGTCCATGTAGACCAGACCGCCCGCTGCATGGACCAGCTCACAGATCCGGTCGATGTTCGGTTCAAAGAGTCCGAGTGTGTTCGGATTGGTGATCATCAGCCCGGCCAAGTCGTCCCCGAGGGCCTCTTCGAGCGCCTTCAGGTCGACATGACCGTGTTCGTCGCTCTTCAGTTCCTGGCTGACCCAGCCGTTCAGGGTGACGCTGGCCGGATTGGTTCCATGGGCCGAGTCGGGCAGCAGGATGCGTTTACGCTGTTCGCCCTTCCCGTTGGCCTCGTGGTAGGCCCTGATGGCCATCAGACCGGTCAGTTCCCCCTGGGCTCCGGCGGCCGGCTGCAGGCTGACCGCGTCGAAACCCGACACGGCGGCCAGCAGCCGTTCCAGCTCCCACATCAGGGCCAGCGCCCCCTGGATATCCTCGTCCCGCTGGAGCGGATGCAGGTCGATGAGGCCACCCAGCCGGGCGGTCAGCTCGTTGACCTTGGGGTTGTACTTCATCGTGCAGGAACCGAGCGGATAGAGATG
>CAYUVJ010000112.1:0-7188 GCA_964447955.1 uncultured Gemmatimonadota bacterium | reverse complement strand
GCCCAACTGCGGGGAGATCCGCAGGGATGGGAAGTAGGCCCCCGAGACCAGGGCCACCGCGCCGCTCTCGGTACTCGTGGTGGTGGCGAGGTTGGCCGGCTGGTGGCGGAAGGCGGCCAGGGTGAGGGCTCCGCCGTTGTCCGCCTCCAGGCGGCGGAAGGCCGGATAACTGAAGATGTACTCGATCCCCCCGGAGTTGTTCATCGACTGCCGTCCGCTCTTGAACTCTCCCGGTGAGGTGAGCAGGACCAGTTCCGCCGGTTCGGCGACCGGCAGGGAGCGCAGGACCATCTGATGCATCAGGGAGAAGATGGCCGTGTTGGCGCCGATGCCCAGTCCCAGGGAGAGGATCACCACCAGGGTGACCACCGGGGTGCGGGCGAGCGAACGGAGGGCGTGACGGAGCATGCGGGATCGACTCCCCGGGTGCGAGGGATGGATCGGGTCTTCAGAATCCTAACGAGACGAACCAAACCATAGTTGTATAAGAAGTAGCACTCTTCCATGAAAGGAGAGATGACCACACAGGCGAGGCCGGTGGGCTACCTGCTCGCCCCGGTAGTGGTGGTCAAGGCGGTGGCCATGGCGGGGGCCATCTGCGCCACGCTCATCTCGGCCTGGGTGACCGAAGGTTCCCTCGAGGCGGTCTCGCTGGGACTGGGTGTCCGGATGTACCGGAGCCACATATCCCCTTGAATTGGAGCTCCCACGACACATTTTTGGTAGATTAGATCCGTCCGGCCGGTTTTTCCGGTAAGCAATCCTGATACCGGAACGTCCTTCAACGGTATCGAGAGACAGCACCTTTCCATCATCCGGTAGGGGGAGGCTTCATGAGGTCGTTCCGCTGGTATGTCGTTGTCCTAGCACTGTTGGTCCTTGGTATTCCACGGACGACCCAGGCCCAGGACTTCTATCGACTCGGTATCCGTGGTGCGCTGTCGGGCGGCATGCCGACCAACACGTTCAGCTTCTCCAACCCGGCCGATGGCGGATTCGCCAAGCCGGGATACGGCTTCCAGGTAGGGCTCCAGTTCCACTTCACCCCATCGCTCTCTATCCTCGGCGACGTGATCCTGATGCAGTTCCCGATCGATGTCCCCGGTCTGAACTTCTACGGCGACACCGACTTCGACAGCGGGCAATGGGAACTCCTGGCCAGGAACGTCTGCCTGCGCGCCGATTTCGGGGAGGACCGGAGCCGCCAGGTCTACCTGCAGATCGGCCTGGGTATCTACCGGGGCGCGACCGAGATGACGGAAGGCCTGCTCACCGCGGTGGATCCGGTCAAGAGCAGTCCCACGGTCAGTTGGGGTGGCGGAGTACTCCTGGGCGGCGGCAACCTGAGGTTGGACCTGGGCGCCCGGCTTCACAACGCTCGGCTCGAACTGGACAACTCGAATATCCGGCGGGCATCCTGGGCCAGCTTCGAAGCCGGTCTTATCTACAGCTTCTGGAAAGCGTCTTCTTCCCGCGAACGGTCCTGGCGCCCCTGAGACGAATCCACTCAGAGTTACTAAGGACTAAGGTAGATGCCAGTGGGAGGCGTTCTCCAGCACGATCCCGGCGGCGACCCCGCGCAGGTAGCTGGCCTCCACTGATGGATGGAGTCCATCGGTATCGTACAGCTCGATCCCCGGGCGTTCGGCCAATACCCGGTCCCAGGCCGAACCGACCGGGGCCACGATCAGATCCAGGGCATCGGCCACCGCCATCGTCCCGTCGTGGATCGTGTCCCGGGTGACCTCGTCCTCCAGGTGATCCTGGATCGAGGCTCCGCCCCTTCATCGTCGTGATCGCCATATCGGTCTATACGAGACTTGTGAGTTCCGGGATGTCCCGGAATCCGGTGTGGTGGAACGTGACTATAAAACCCGATTCCCGGCAACCATCAATCTGAAGCTCCGTAACTTCGAGTTGGATTTCCCTGGTCAAACTGCTCACCCTGCTCTCCGGCACGCCGTGGATGAGCACTGCCCCTACCTGGAGTTCAAGGGGATCGACTGGGACGCCGTCTATACCGAGTTCCTCCCCCGGGCGGGGGTCGGCAGATCTATCCCTGGGTCCCCCCGCGGCGCCGGTGCGACCAGCACCACTGTGGGAGACACGACCGACAACTGGAGTACGCTATCGACCTGCTGAAGTGATCCGCTGGACCCGGGATCGATCCACGGTCGACCCCGGGCAGACCTGATCAGCTAGTCTTCTCGCTTCAGCCAGCGATCCACCGCCCCGGCAGCAGCCTCCCGGGCACCCAGACCGAAGGCGAGGGCCGTTGCCACCGCGACCGCGCCCAGCAGCAGTCCGAAGGCCAGCATCACGATCTCTGAGGCCACTCCGACATGCTGCAGGGCCATGGCTGTTGCCAGCACGATCACCGCGAGCCGGGCCACCGAGGCGTAGAGTAGTCCCCAGCGCCCTTCGCCCCGTGGGATGATCCTGAACAGGAAGTTGCCCAGATAGAGACCGATCCCGAGTATCACCAGTCCCAGGAGGAGACGGACACCGAAGGCGAAGAACTGGGTGACCAGTACGGCCAGCGCATCGAAACCCAGAATCCCTGCGGATTCGACGGCGGCCATCAGCATGACGGCGACCAGCACCAGCGTCCCGGTGATCGACGAGGGAGTCGTCCTCTCCCCCACTTTCACCTTCAGTCCCATACGCTCGAAGAGGGTGTCGAATCCAACGCCCGACAGGATGTTCCCGGCCAGTGTTCCCATGAGTCGGCCCACCAGATAGGCGACCGCGAGGATGATAGCCGCACCGAAGAGCAGGGGAATGGCCGTCAGGAACTGATTCAGCATGAGCGTCGCAGGACCGCTGATGCTCTCGATCTGCAACGCGTCAAGAGCCGCTATCGCTGCCGGGATCAGGATAAGGGCGTAGACGATGAGACCGACCACGGCCGAGAGCCGGCGTGGTCCCGCCTCTGCTCCCATTCCGACCCGCTCGCCGACTCGATCGGTACCCAGGGCTTCCAGGAACGTCGTGACGATCCGTCGGACGATGCGGGCGATGACCCAGCCCAGGAAGAGGATCAGAGCGGCACCGGCGAGGTCGGGGATGACGACGAGGAGATCGTCCAGCATGCCCTGCAGAGGCAAGAGCAGCCCGTCGAGTTCCAGGGTACCCAGGATCGCGGGCAGGAAGAGGAGCAGTGGCAGCCAGAAGACGACCTCCCCCATGGTCCTCGAGATCGGTCGTTCGCCCACCAGGCCGGCACTCTCTGACATCCGACGGTCCAGACTGGAGCGTTCCAGTGTCCGAACGACGATGAACCGGAGGATGAACCCAAGCAGCCAGGCGATTCCGAACAGGATGACGGCGCCGACCAGTTGGGGCAGGTAGAGGGTCAGTCCCTGTAATACCCGGTCCAGAGGCTCCGCCAGAGTGGCCAACTGCAGACTCTGGAGGGCCGCCGCCAGGACGAACCCCATCAAGACCCAGAAGACGATGCGCCCGGACCAGAGCCCCACGACCTGCCAGGAAGGGACTCCGGCATCGGCGACCCCGGGTATCTCCTTGCCTCGTGCCAGTCTGTTGACTGCCATCCGGACGACCGAAGCCAGGACGAAAGCCGCGAACCAGCCCAGGATGAGGATCGCGATCGCGGCCATCAGGTTGGGGACGTACAGACGCAGGTAATCACCTATCTGAACAAACATGTCCTGCATTGAGACCCTCCTTGAGGTGGACCACAGGATATCGTCGAATCCGGAGTGGGGGCTCCTGAATCCTCGAGCGCAGAGCTGACGCACCCACTACATCGATTGACAGACAGTGTCTTCCAGAACACCGAGAGGAGGTCGACGAGAAGATGTGGCATACGAATGGGTGTCCGAAGCGATTCAGTATACACCTTTCATCCCTGACCGCTGAAACTCATTCACCCCCCCACCATCCTCAACCGGACGTCCTCGATATCCACGGACTCCGGCTTGAGGTCGGAGGGGATACTCGGGATCCACCTCACTGACAGCCGGTCGAGTGGTCGTCTCAGAGTACATCCTGCAGGGCCGTCGCCACGTCACACCCCGGGATGCGGCCGCGCAATCCCGGCATCAGGACACCCATCAGGATGTGGAACCGTTCTGGATGGTCGAGTACCCCGCCGTTGGCTGTGAGGGCCCTGGTCACTACATCGGCCAGGTCGATGCCGTCGGCGGCGAAGTCGGGGACGATGCGGGACAGTCCCTCGCCGGAAGCCAGACGGGCCAGCACCAGCGGGACGGCATCGGGGATGAGCCGGCCGGCCGCCACCTCGTCAAAGACCGCTTTGAGAGCTTCGTTCTCCAACTCCACCCCGGTGGCCCGGCGCAGATGGACGGCGTGGGAGGCAAGGGTATTGAAGACCACCTTGGGAGCGAGTCCCAGCCTTTCCAGCCCATAAGTGAGCGCTTCCCCGAAGGCTTCCAGTTTCCGCAGGTCATAGAGCGGCAGGTCGTACCGCTCGGCGTAACGCAGCAAGCGGTGCTCCAGGATCTCGGGCAGATCAGCCCGGACGGCCTCGATCCGCTCGGGCAGCATCGGCACCGGCGGGATGTCGGTCTCCGGGTACATGCGGGCCTCTCCGGGCAGGGGGCGCATGTACTGGGAGTTACCGTCGGGGAGGGAACGCCTGGACTCCTTGGGCACCCCTTCGAAACAGGCCGGGATGCGCAGGTGGAGCTTATCCAGACAGAGCGGGATGACCGGGTCGGGGGCCGCAAAAAGGAGCCAGGCGTCGTCCTCCCCCACTTCGAAGCGGTCGCGCAGCCCCTTCACCTCGGCCCGGGTGAACCCATAGTGGTCGAGGTCCTCGTCGGAGTGGATGACCCCGGTGACCCCCAGGGTCAGGACCTGCTCCTTCATCTCGGTGCCCAGGATCTTGCCGGGACAGAGCTCCCGTCCCAACATCCCCCGGAACCCCAGCAGATGCAGGGCAGTGATCTTTTGACCATTGTCCAGCCGGCGCCGCAGGGGAGGGACGGAGGTCTTCACGAACAGGTCGGTCACATCGGCGGTAAGCTCCGGCATGGCCTCGGGCCCGTAGGGAGCGATTCGGTCCCCCAGGTCCTGGGCGATGCGCCACAGGTTGACCTGCCGGCGGGCCTCGTAGTCCATGACCGTCTCCACCAGCCGGTGGCGCTGCAGTCCTTTGATCTCGATCCGGGTGCCGTACTTCGTCGAGACGTTGATGTCCTGGCGGATGGACCCGATTCCCCGGCGGACGTTCAGGGAGCGCACGATGTGCCCCAGCAGGTCGGCCACCTCCCCCCCCTGCCGGGGAGAGACGAAGACCGGTCCGGTCACGATCTCCAGCAGGGGGATGCCCAGCCGGTCGAGCCGGTAGTTCACCTCGCGTTCGCTCGACTCGATGATCCGGGCGGCGTCCTCCTCGAGGCAAAAGTACCAGAGAATGACCTCCCCTTCCCCGGTCTTCACCTTGCCGTCGGTGGCCACCAGCATGGTGCGCTGGAAGCCGGCCGTATTGGAGCCGTCGATGACGGTCTTGCGCATCACCTGGATCTCGTCCACGATGCGCGCATCCAGCATCAGGGCCGCCTGGGTCACCACCTCCAGAGCGTAACGGTTGACCGGGTGCGGCGGCTCCTCGTCCAGTTCCACCAGGCAGACCGAGTCGTAGTAGGACTCGTAGTGGAAGGTCCGGGCCCGGTGGGCCTCGTGCAGGGCGGCCGGATCGTACTCGCCCAGCTCCGAGGCTACGGCATGCAGCTTGCGTTTGGTGGTCACCGGCGGCGGGTCGCTGCGGATGCTGGGCTGGCACTCGCAGAAAAGCTTGCGGGTGGCGATCTGCTGATGGATCTCGATCCCCCCGCGGAACTCAATCTCCTTCCAGTCCATGCGCTCCATCCCGGTGTCCCTCAGTCCCCGCCGAACTGGTAGTAGAAGAAGCGTGAAGTCGACCGCTCGGCGATCTCCCCGGCGATGTTGGTTTCCATCAGCTCCCGGGCCTCCTTCGGGTCCCGGGTCTGGCCGAGCACCCACTTGAGTTTGACCGTGGCCACCTCGCTCAGCATGTCCTGGCCGGGGATGACCCCGACCTCCTGCAGGTACCGGCCGGTGGAGTAGACATTCATGTTGGTGCGGCCGAAGAGCGAGGCCGAGGTCATGACCACCGTCCCGCCGGCCTCCACGAACTCCCCCATGGCCTTCAGGATCTGCGGGTGCTGACCGGTGAACTCGTCCAGGTCGTTGGTCGGGAAGTGTCCCAGTCCGGTCCCCTCCAGCACCATCCCCCGGTAGCCCTTCTCGGTCAGGAAGCGGATGATCTCGGAGTGGAAGCCCGGATACGATTTCACCAGGGCTACCTTGGGCTCGAAGTTGTAGTAGAAACGCGGCTGGCGGGAGGGGTTCCGTCGCGGGCGGTCGTCCCTCAGCCACTGGATGCGGCCGTCCTGCCAGACCCGCGCGAAGGGGATCTGGTTCACACTGCGGAAAGAATCCCGCCGCGAGGCGTGCATCTTCTTGACCTTGGTTCCCTCGTGGATGAAGCAGGCCTCGTCCGCCATCGACTCGTGCATGTTCAGGACCACCCCGGCGAAATCGGCCTCGACCGCGAAGTGGGCGGCGCAGAGCAGGTTCATCTTGGCGTCGCTGGACCCGCGGTCGCTGGAGCGCTGGGAGCCCACGAAGACGGCCGGGAAGGGCAGGTCCTGGGCCACGAAGGAGAGTGCCGCCGAGGAGATGTGCATGGTGTCGGTGCCGTGGGTGATGACCACCCCGCGGCTCCCCCGGGCGATCTCCTCCTCGATCCCCTGCCCCAGGTTCACGACGTGTTCGTACTCGATATCCTCAGAGAACATGTTGGAGACCATCTTGGCCCGGAAGTTGCCGATCCCCTCCAGTTCAGGGAAGAGTTCCAGTATCTCCTCGGGAGTGAAGGCGGGAACCACCGCGCCGGTCTTGTAGTCCACCCGCGAAGCGATAGTGCCGCCGGTGTGCAGGATGGAAAAGGTGGGCTTGTCGGGATTGTGGACCGGCTGTTTGTGCTTGTAGACCCCGACGTCCTTGCGCCCCTCCTGGATCTCGATGCGCTCGCTGCCGTCGATGCGGATACCGACGTTGTACCCGTTGTCCAGCTTCATGACCAGGTGGTGGTCGTCGCCGCTCTCGGTCCGCGGCATGAGGATACCGTCGTAGGGACCCTGACGGCTGTGGAGGATGATATGGTCGCCGATGTCG
>CAYUVJ010000111.1:0-7287 GCA_964447955.1 uncultured Gemmatimonadota bacterium | reverse complement strand
ATCGAGGACGCCGCGGCGACGGGGGTCTCCTGAATGGACTCCCGGCGCAGGTGGATGCCGCTCGTAGCCGCGGTCCTGGCCGTCATGCTGACCGTGTCCGTCGTCGTCCTGGTCCGTATGGGAGGCTCAGAGACGGGTGGAGGAGAAGGGGGCGAGGAGATCGGCTAATCTGACCGCGACACAGCTCGACAGCCTGCTGGGCGGTCTGGTCACCAGTCTCAACCCCTGCGTGCTGGTCACGGTGCCGGTGATGGTCGGTTATGCCGATCGCACGAGAGCCCGCTCCAGGCGTTCCTGCTGACCCTCTGGTTCGTGCTGGGGCTCTCGGCGGTCTTCACCGTGCTCGGTCTCATGGCCGGTCTACGGCGGTTCACTGCTCTTCGTCTATGCACTGGGGCATTCGGCCCTCCTGATCGCCGCCGGCACCCTTTCGGGAGCAGCCCGCTGGATTACGGAGTCACGCCGGCTGGCTACCGCCTCGGAAGTGCTGAAGCGCACGGCCGGAGTACTGCTGATTGCTGCCGGGACCTACCTGTTGATCGACACCATTGGTCGGATCTGATCCCTGACCGCTGCGGCACCTGACCGGACAGATGAGGATGGAGCGCTGATGGACTGGAGACACGAGTACAAGAGCCTGCTCTGGATCACCGGTCTCTTCCTGCTGGTTTGGTACATGCCGGTGGGGAGCGCCTCCTTCGATTCCGCGGTGCGTGAGGCCCTGGCCCTGACGCAGTGGTATGCCCGGGAGCACGTGCTGCTCTGCCTGGTGCCGGCCTTCTTCATCGCCGGCACCATCCAGGTCTTCGTGAGTCAGGCGGCGGTCATCAAGTACTTCGGGGCCGGAGCGAAGAAATGGCTCTCCTACCTGGTGGCCTCGGTCTCGGGTTCCGTGCTGGCTGTCTGCTCCTGCACTGTCCTGCCGCTCTTCGCGGGGATCCACAAGCGGGGCGCCGGCCTGGGGCCGGCCACCACCTTCCTCTACGCCGGTCCGGCGGTGAACATCCTGGCCATCATCCTGACCGCCCGCATCCTGGGGCTGGAACTGGGCATCGCCCGGGTGGTCGGGGCGGTCGGTTTCAGCATCCTGATCGGACTGGCCATGCATCTGCTCTTCCGGCGGGAGGAGATGGAGAAGGCGGCGGTCCAGGCCGCGCTGCCGCCGCCGGTCGAGCCCCGCCCCCTGTGGCTGACCGCGACCCATTTCTTCCTCCTGGTCGCCATCCTGGTCTTCGCCAACTGGGGGCGTCCCGACACCTCCTCGGGCCTCTGGTGGGCTCTCTACGCGAACAAGTGGCTCCTCACCGGGCTGTTGGGAGCGGGTCTGGCGGTCTCGCTGGTGAAGACGCTCGGCCTCCCCACCGTCCGGGTAGTCTCCGCCGCGCTGCCGGTGGTCGCCCTGGGCGTGGTCTTTCCCGGTCGGCCGGTCGTGACCTTCACCGGGGCGGTGCTGGCGCTCAGCATCCTCCTCTCCCTCTCGGAGGGGGAACCGTCGGAGTGGATGGCGGCCAGCTGGGGCTTCACCCGGCAGATCCTGCCCCTGCTGGCGGCCGGCGTGCTGGTGGCCGGTCTCCTGCTCGGCGGCCCGGAACCGGGGAGCCGGGGGCTCATACCGAACGACTGGATCGCCGGGCTGGTGGGGGGGAACTCCCTGGGGGCCAACCTGGTCGCCTCGGTGGCCGGTGCCTTCATGTACTTCGCCACCCTGACCGAGGTGCCCATCCTGCAGGGGCTGCTGGCCGGCGGGATGGGGAAGGGACCGGCGCTGGCGCTGCTGCTGGCCGGTCCGGCCTTGAGCCTGCCCAACATGCTGGTCATCCGCAGCGTGATCGGCACGAAGAAGACCGTGGTCTTCGTCACCCTGGTGGTGGTCATGGCCACGCTGAGCGGCTTGCTCTACGGAGCGTTCTTCTGAGACGGATGGAGGTCGTGTGATGGGTGGAACGGGAGAGATCGTCCAGATCCGGGTGGAGGGCCGTCCGGTGGGCATCATCTATCTGAAGCCGGCCCTGGCCGCGGCCGCCGAGCGGGAGCTGGAATCCGGCGCCGAGGCGGCCGACTTCCTGCTCACCGAACTGGAGCGGGAGAACTACATACCCGCTCCGGCCCGGGCCGCCTATGCCGAGAGCCTGCTGCGGGAATACCGTCGCTTCCGGGGCGAGGCGGTCTCCGAGGCCCCGTCGTCGGGGCTGGAGATCAAGGTACTGGGAAAGGGCTGTGCCAGCTGCGAGCGGCTGGAGCGGATGGTGCGGGAGGTGCTGGTCGCCGAGGGGCTGGCCGGCGAGATCGAGCATATCCGCGACCTGGCCGCCATCGCCGCCTGGGGACCGCTCCCCACCCCTGGACTGGTCGTCAACGGGCAGGTCGTCTCGGCCGGCCGGGTACCCGACCAGCAGCAGTTGCGGCTGTGGCTGAAGGCCGGGGCGGGGTCAGGATCCGAAGGGGGAGGGACCGCGGGCGGCACGGACCCGCGGGGAGGTGGGCGATGAGCCTGAACGACACCGCCCGGGTCTTCAAGGCCCTGGCCGAGCCCCACCGGCTGCGCATCCTCAAGATGCTCCAGGTGCGGCCGCTATGCGTCTGTGAGATCACCGACATCCTTGGACTGGCCACTTCGACCGTCTCCCGCCACCTGACGCTGCTGCGGGAGGCCGGGCTGATCTCCGATGAGAAGGACGGCAAATGGGTCGAGTACCGGCTCCGGCCCGAGGCCCACGGCGAGCTGACCGCCCAGGTGCTGGACCTGCTGCAGGACCGCCTGCCCGACGATGACCGGGTCGCCGAGGATGCCCGGCGGGCCCGGGCGGCCGACCGCAACCTGCTCTGCGGTTCTCACCAACCCGCGTAGCGGCGGTAGAGGCCACGCCCAATCGTGGCCAGGTAGAGCGTTGTGGAGCTACGTCGCATGACGACAGCGGTGGTCACGAGGTTGCGCGGCAGCCCGGTGTCGAACGGCTCCCAGTTCTCACCCCCGTCGTAGGTCACGAACGGTCCGACCTCCGTACTCACGTACAGCCGGGCGGGATGGGTCGGATGGACGGCCAGACCGGTCACCGCGACGTCGGGCAGCCGGGTCTCGGGGGTGTTCCCGGAGATGATCTGCCAGCTCGTGCCGGCGTCCGGACTCCGGTAGACATGGTGTACCTTCTTCCCGGTGCCGGCGAAGACCACGTAGAGGACGTCCTTGTCCTGCCAGTCGACCACCAGTCTCATCGGTTTCTGACTATTGACTATTTTCCCGGCCTGGTCCCAGGTCTTTCCGGCGCTGATCGAGCGCCAGACCGTCCCGTCACGGAGGACCAGGTATGCCCGGTTCGGATCGTTCGGCGACCAGCTGATTGAACGGATATACTGGGTAAACTGAGCGACCTCCTGCCATTCGGCACCCTGCAGACCAGGCAGGGTCCCGCTCATCAGGTAGAGCCGGTAGTTGTCACCCTCTCCCACCAGCGCTACGTCATGGGCGGTGGGGTGCCAGGCCATCCGCGTCACCTTCTCGGGACGGGTCTTCTGCTGGCCGTCCTTTTCGTAGGTGACTATTGCCAGTCCGGCGTTACAGCCAGGGTCCTTCTCGAGCAGTTTCCCCCCCTCCGTGGAATGAAAGAGCCCCTTCTTGTTGTTCCAGGCTGACCACATGACCGTGCTGGGATTCCAGGGAGCGATGGCCAGCGGTCCTCCCTCGTTCCCGCTGAGTTTGTTGAAGCTGTAAGGAAACACTTCACTGTCCGTTGTGACCGCCATCCAGACACCCGTGTCCTGGGTGGAACCCCCTACGGAGAAGGAGAAGATCTCGTTCTCGGGACAGCGCTCGCTCACATCAATGCCATAGAACTGGGCCGTGGCCAGCCCGTCGTTGCAACACTCGAACTGGACTGGACCGGCGGCGAGATCATCGACCGTGGTCAGTGTCGGGTAGCGTTGGCGCCAGATCCCGCCGTCGTTGGCGACGTAGACCATCATCATCGGCTGCATCGCCGACTCCCCGGGCATCATGCCCGGTGCCGTCTGACAGTCGAAGGCGATGCCCTGGTAGTCGTCATGAGCTCCAATCTGCCGGTAGAAAGTCTCACCGCCGTCCGCGCTCACATAGAGCCGGACCCCCCCGGCGAACACCACATCTCCCTGGTGGGGCGAGATCTCCAGGACGGTGCCCCACCCCCCCTGTGTTTTCGTGTATTTGTCCAGTTTCGGGTTCTCGGTTTCATCCACGAAGCCATTGTTTGCGTTGCTCCAACCGTAATAGGTCGGTGTGAGATGGTCCCAGGACTGGGCCGGCGGGTCCCAGCGGAACATGTGCTTATCGATCTTGCCGTACATGACGTCCGGATTCTGACGATATACGGCGATCAGGGCGGTATGAGCGAGCAGCCCGGCCTCGATCCCGTCGTTCATCTCCTCGACCTGCACCACGATCGAATCGCTGTCGGCCGCCCGGTGCCAGGAGATCTTCCGGAACCCGTGGTTGTACGTGCCGGCGAACAGGGTATGGACATCCTCAGGGTGGGGATCCAGATCGCTGGTGTTGATCGTGAGGATGCGCTGCCACGCCACTTCGTTACCATCCAGGTAGCAGCGCCAGAGCCCGCTGGTGCCGGCGACCCAGACATTCGCCGGATAGTCGGGCTGGACGAGCACCCGGCTGATCCGTCCCGGACAGTCCGGCCACTGATACTGTTCCCAGGAGATTCCGCCGTTGGGGCTGTGGAGTACGCCACGACCGGAATAGGAGGCGCTGGCCCCGCCAGATCCGATGTACTCACCCGTGCCCAGCCAGAGGCGGTCCTTCCCGCTGGCGGGATCGGGCAGCAGGGCGATGGCGCTGATCGCCTGGCAGGGAGCCCCATCGGTCAGCGGTACCCAGCTGCCCCCGGCATCATCGCTGCGCCAGAGGCCACCCTCGGCGGCCCCGGCATAGAGACGACCGCTCACCGTCGGATGGGCGACGATCGCCTTCATCCGACCGGACACATTGCGGGGGCCGAGATACGACCAGGCCTCCTCTGCCGGTTCGCTCAGCACCCCGAGGGGGTGCTGGTAAAGACCGCCCGTCTCCTGCTCGAGGGCGACTGCGAGATCCTGGTCATCCAGCGTGGTAGGTGGAGCGAAGGCAGCGTAGTAGCCCGGCTGATCGATCCGGGCCCAGACATAGCTCTGGTCCCGGCCGAAGCCGCAGGCGGGGACCGGTTCGAAGGAGCGGGTGTCGGGGTCGTAACGGACGACCCGGACCTCGGGGAGCCGATAGCGGTAGACGTTGGACCAGTCGATCGGGAAGCGCAGAACACCCGCGGACTCCTCGGTCCGACCGGCGACCCGGATCCACGTTCCCAGGTCCCCGGTCAGGGTGCGCCCGGTCTGCGGCGGGACGGGACTCCAGCTGGCCCGCCCCTCGTAGAAGGACCTGGAGGAGGAGGGCCCCGGATCCCGGGCGCGGCGGTCGGATCGCGGCATCCGGCTCCGGTGGGCCCGGGCCTGGTCCAGCGTCTCCTCCGCCCGCCGCAGGTCCTCCTGGTCACGTACATCCCGCAGGTCGGCGTACCACTCCGACCGCATCAGCAGGTAGGGGGTCTCGTCCTCGGTGGTGTCCGCTTCGGCTTGCTGCAGCGTAATGGACCCTGGCCCATCTGGACCCGCGGATCGGAAGACGTCCGTCCAGAGAGGCGATGAGATCCCGAGGACGGTCAGGCAGAGGATCAGGTAGTGGAGGAATCGAGAAGGCACAGTACGCCCCGTTTCTCATGAAGTAATGCGAGATGCAGGCAGAACCGTACCGGTGGTGAAATGAATCTACATTCGGGCTCCTGAAGGTACAACCGGTGCCGGCAGAACGGGTCGGGTCGTTGGTACTGGCGATAAACAGGCCGGGCGAGCGGACGTCTCTCTCTTGGTAACCGGACGTACCCGACCGTCTACCGCGCACCTCCCTCTCCAGGAGGTACCGCCATGCACGACCAGTCCGTTTCCTTCATGGATCGCATCCTGGTCGCGATCATCCTGCCGGTCCTGCTGCTGACCGTCGCGACCGGATGTGCCCTGTTCGGCTCCCGAACCGTCGCCCCGCCGCCTCCGCCTGCGCCGTCCCCGGCCGAGACCCCGGTCTTCATGCAGTGGGAACAGGCGCCCCGGCTCATCGACATGGTGACCCCGATCTACCCCGACTCGGCCAGGCTCGCCGGCCTCGAAGGAGAGGTGGTTCTCCAGATCGTCGTGGATGAGCAGGGGTATGTGACCGAGGCTGTGGTAATCCAGGCGACTCCGCCCGGCCTGTTCGATGATGCCGCGGCCCGGGCGATCCGCCAGTGGCGCTTCGAGCCGGCCCGGGCCAGCGGAGAACCGATCAAGGTCCGGATGGGCCAGCGGATGAGTTTCAGCCTTAAAGATGTGAAGTCGGCTCAACCACCCCCGCCTGCACCACCTGCGGGACGTCTGCAGGCACCACCACCACCACCACCCATCAAGGTCCGGGAGGACACGCCCATCTTCCTGGCCTGGGAGACCGCCCCGAAGATCATCGAGGCCCCGGCACCCGCCTATCCCGACTCGGCCCGTCAGGCCGGCCTGGAGGGTAAGGTCGTGCTGGTGATCGTGGTCGACGAGCAGGGCCGGGTGATCGAGGCCAGGGTCTTCCGGGCGGAACCCCCGGGCGTGTTCGAGCAGGCCGCCCTGGAGGCAGTCCGGAAATGGCGCTTCGAGCCGGCCCTGCAGAGAGACAAGCCGATCAAGGTGCGCCTGGCCCAGGAGGTGGTGTTCCGGCTGGAGAAGGAACCACCACCACCTCCATCTGGAGCCTGATCCAGAGGGCTCCGGCCGCAGTCGGAGTCCTCTTACGACACTCGGCGGCACATAACCACTGCTATGTAGTGGAAACCTTCCGGCCCCCGGTGCCGTATGGGCGAGGGAAGGGAGGGTTCCATGCCGCGACCGCCGGGGGATTTCGAGAAACTGATCCTCTTCGCTCTGCTGCATCTGGGTGAGGAGGCCTACGGGGCATCCATCCAACGCGAGATCACCGCCCGGACCGGCCGCGAGGTGGCTGTGGGGGCTCTCTACACCGCGCTCCAGCGGCTGGAGCGCCGGGGATGGGTGCTCGGGCGGATGGGAGCGCCGACGCCGGAACGGGGGGGGCGTCGCAAGAAGCACTACCGGCTGCAGCCGGCCGGGGCCCGGGCCCTCTCCGACGCCTATGATTCCCTGCTCCGGATGGCGGCCGGCACCGAGGGCCGCCTGGGCGCGGCCACGGAGGCCCACGATGGCTGAGCCCCTGGCCCGTTACGGATCCGGCGCGACCCG
>CAYUVJ010000110.1:0-7292 GCA_964447955.1 uncultured Gemmatimonadota bacterium | reverse complement strand
CAGGCAGATCACCACCCCCGCTGTCGCGGCCATGCCGGACCCCGAAGTGCTCGACTACGATCGCTGGCTCGGCCAGGCGCCGTGGGCGGCGTATTCTTCGACGCGGGTGAGTCGCTGGCGGTCACGCTGGGATACGGGCGGCGGGCGCTCGAGGTCGGTCGACCGGGCTACACCGACGAACTCTTCCGCGACCCTGAGGGCAGGGTGGGGGAGCTGGGTACCGAGGACGTCCCGGCCATGTACTGGACAGCGGCCGCCCTGGGCTCGGCCATAGGCGCGGCCAAGGACGACATGTCCCTGGTGGCCGACCTGCCGGTGGTCTTCGCGCTCGCCCGGCGGGCCCTCGAACTGGACGAAAGCTGGGGGGACGGAGCCCTCCACGAACTCATGATCACCCTGGAGAACGGGCGTCCGGATGGGCCGGACAGCGGGGTGCCGGCGGCCGAAAGGCATTTCCAGCGGGCGCTGGAGCTGGGCGCCGGCCGTACCGTCAGCCCTCTGGTGACCATGGCCGAGACGGTCTGCGTACGAACCCAGGACCGGGCCCGCTTCCAGCGTCTGCTGGATCAGGCCCTGGCCTTCGACCCGACGACCGCACCGGAGTACCGGCTGGCCAACGAGCTGGCCCTTGAGCGGGCCCGCTGGCTGCTGGACCGTATCGACGACCTCTTCATCTGAGAGCGGGGAGCGTCCCATGACCCGGATCCAAGGCAGGACCACCGCCATCCTCCTGGCGGTATCCCTGGCTTTCGTGCTGGCCGGTCCGGCCGCGACCCGGGCCCAGCGGCCGATCACGGTCAAACTGGCCACCCTGGCTCCGAACGGCTCCCCCTGGCACGAGATCCTGAAGGACATGGCGGCCCGCTGGTCAGAGGCCAGCGGCGGACAGGTCGTGCTGCGTATCTATCCCGACGGGGTGGCCGGGGACGAGCCCGACGTGGTCCGCAAGATCCGCATCGGTCAGCTCCAGGCGGGCTCCTTGACCAACGCCGGCGGACTGGCCCGCATCGATCCGGCGGTGTACGCCCTCTCCATCCCGATGAACGCCAACACCTGGGAGGCCCACCTGCGGGTCCGGGCAGCGCTGGAGCCGCGGCTGGAGGAACGTCTGGCCGAAAAGGGATTCGTAGTCCTGAACTGGGGGGATGTGGGCTGGGCCCGCTTCTTCGTGCCCGGACCCGACCCCTCGGTCGAGACCATCAAGCGCTACAAGATGTTCTCCCAGGCCGGGGACCAGACCTCGGTACTCTGGCAGCGGGCCGGTTTCCGGCTGGTGCCGCTGGCGGTGACCGATGTGCTCCCCTCGCTCCAGACTAAGCTCATCGACTGCTTCTCGACCACCCCTCTGGTGGCACTGTCCAGCCAGTGGTTCGCCTTCACCCCCTATATGGTCGAGATGCCCTGGGCGCCTCTCTCGGGAGCCACTATCATCGACCGCCGGATCTGGGAACAGATCCCCGAAGATCTCCGGGGACGGCTCATGGCGATCTCCCGGGAGACCGGGGACCGGCTTCAAACCGAGGTCCTGCGGCTGGAGGAGGATGCCATCGAAGCTATGCGGGAACGGGGGATGAAGATCGTCTACCCGACCCCGGCCCAGCAAAGCGAGTGGCGCGAAGCCCTCAAGGCCGGCTATCCTCAGATCCGCGGCCATCTCATCCCCATCGACCTCTTCGACCTGGCCCTGCAGGCCGCCGGCGCCGGCCGCTGACGTGAGCGTACTGGACACTTTCGTCCCGGTCGGTTCCGACCAGCCGGTCCCCCGCGGGGTGGGGGCCCGGGTCTCGGCGGTCCTGGCGGTGGCCGGGCTGGCCCTGATGGTCCTCATCCCGCTGGCTGAGTCACTGGGGCGGCGCACCGGCTGGTTCTTCATCCCCGGCGCGGCGGCCTGGGTCCAGCATCTGACCCTCTGGGTCGGATTGCTCGGAGCCATCCTGGCCGCCTATGCCGGGCGCCACCTCTCCATCGCCATGGCCGGACTGATCCGCCCCGGAAAAGTGCGGGACGGCCTCGAGTACCTGGCTACCGCGGGCACGATCGGGGTCCTGCTGGCCATGGCCTGGGCTTCCGGGGTGCTGGTGGTGAGCCAGACCCATAGTCCCGAGACCATCGGCGGCTGGTTCCCGGTCTGGCTGGCCCAGGCGGTGATGCCGGCGGCCTTCCTCCTCATGGCGGTCGGCCGCCTCGTGCACACCTGGCGGGGACCGCGCTACCTGGCCCTCACCCTGGTCCTGGCGCTCCTGATGGGACCGGCCCTGGCCCTGGTCCCCTGGGCTGCCCGGGGCTGGTTCGCGCTCCCCGGCGTGGTCCTCATCGTCCTGCTGGCCATCGTGGGCATGCCGCTCTACGCGGTCCTGGGTGGGGTGGGGCTGCTGCTCTTCTTCGCCTCCGGGGTGACCACGGCGGCGGTCCCGGCCGAGACCTACCGCATCGTCACCCAGCCGGTTCTGCCCAGCATCCCGCTCTTCGCCCTGGCCGGGGTGGTCCTGGCGGCCGGCGGGGCGCCCCGGCGCCTGGTCCGGCTCGTCCAGGCCTGGACCGGTTGGATGCCCGGCGGGGCCTCGATCGCGACCATCCTGGGCTGTGCGGTCTTCACCGCCATGACCGGGGCCTCCGGGGTCACCATCCTGGCCCTGGGCGCGCTGCTGCTGCCGGTCCTGATGACCGCCCACCAGGACGAGCGCTACAGCCTGGGTCTGCTGACCGCCTCGGGCTCGATCGGACTGCTCTTCCCGCCCAGCCTCCCGGTCATTCTCTACGGTGTCTACGGTCGGGTCGGTATCGACCGGCTCTTCCTGGCCGCCCTGGTGCCCGGATTGCTGCTGCTGGTCGTCACCGCTCTCTACGGTCTGGTGAAGGCCCGGCGTTCCGAGGTGGCCCGGCCCCCCTTCGATATGGGGGAGGCGCTGGCCGCCACCTGGGCGGCCAAGGCCGACCTGATCCTGCCGGTGCTGGTGCTGGTGGGGCTGTTCGGGGGTTTCCTGACCCTGGTCGAGGTGGCGGCCTTCGCAGCCCTATGGGCCATCCTGGTGGAGACGGTCTTCCACCGCGAGCTCGACCTGCGCCGGAAGCTGCCGGCGGCCATGGTGGAGACGGCCCTGCTGGTGGGGGCCCTGATCGCGGTGCTGGGACTGGCGCTGGGGCTGGTGGCCTATCTGGTCGACGCCCAGGTCCCGCTGGCGGCCGCCGACTGGGTCAGCGCGCACATCGGCTCCAAGGTGCTCTTCCTGCTCGCGCTGAACGTGCTCCTGCTCATCGTGGGGGCACTGATGGACATCTTCTCGGCCATCGTCATCACGGTGCCGCTCATCCTGCCGGCCGCCCAGGCCTTCGGGATCGACCTGGCCCACCTGGGGGTCATCTTCCTGGCCAACCTGGAACTGGGGCACATGACCCCGCCGGTGGGGATGAACCTCTTCCTCTCCTCGCTCCGCTTCGAGAAGCCGCTGGTCGAGATCCTGAAGGCGAGCCTGCCCTTCCTGTTGATCTTCGCCCTCTGGGTCCTGCTGGTGACCTACGTGCCGGCGGTCTCGATCGGGGTGGCCGACCTGCTGATGCGCTGAGAGCTCACCGCCCCGGGGGGATGTCGGCGGCCGCGCCGGCGGTCGCTCCCTCCAGCAGTCGTCTCACCGCCGGAGCCACCATGATGAGCAGTTCCGCCTTGGGCCGACGGGCCTCTTCGACCGTAGCCCGGGCCGCCTCCACCGTGGCCGGGTCCAGCCGCTCCCCCGTTGTGATTGTCTGGAGGGCGGCGATCCCCACCTCGGCCAGGCCGGCCAGGTCTCCGACCAACGGCTCCGCCTCGGCCAGCAGGGCACGCTCCTGCAGGTGGGGATAGAGGGCGCCGGGAAGAGAACGCCAGAGGGCCAGCTGTTCGGCCACGTACCGCCTTTCCTCCACCGCCCCGGCCGGGTCGGCCACGACCCGGTCGACCGCCTGGCCGAAGCGGCGGGCGGTCAGGCTCTCGGGCTGGGTGGCATCCACCAGCCGGTTGAGCGGGGTCAGGCTGGTGTAGCGGCCGGTGGCCGGCCGCTGGTAGCCCTTGACCGGTTCGAGCACGTCGCTGAGGGCCACCAGGGGGGGCAGGGGGAGTCCGTCCGCCAGCCGTCCCAGCAGGGCGGCCCGGGCGGAGAGATGAGTGAGCCCGAACCCTTCCAGGTACCGGCTGAGGACGTCGAGCCGGCGGTAGAGGTCGTCCTCGTCGGTCACCATCGCCGGTGACCAGAGCCGTTCGGCGATCGCCCCGGTCCGGGGCCAGATTCGGGAATCGATGGTCTCGGCGGTCACGAACTCGCTCCACATGCAGGCCTCGCCCCCCAGGATGAAGGCCTGCTCCTCCGGACCGAGCTGTGCGGCCGCGCCCGAGAGGGGATCGACCCGGTAGTGCCGGGCGGCCGACTGGATGTGGTCGAGGTACCAGCCGTTGGAGAGGATGGTGTGGCGTCCCTCCCGGGCGGCCTGGACCAGCCCCTCCATCCCCCGCCACGACTGGATGACGATCCCCTCGGGCAGGTCGGGATGCAGGATCTCGTCCCAGCCCACGATGGAGCGGTCCTCGTCGGCCAGCAGGTCGGCCAGTTCCCGGTTGAACCAGGCCTGCAGGTCGTGCTTGTCGGCCAGCTCCTCGTCGGCCATGAAAGTCTGGATACGGGGGTTCTCGGCCCACTCGTCCCCCGGCACCTCATCCCCCCCGATGTGCCAGTAGGGGTCGGGGAAGAGGTCGACCATCTCGTCGATGAACCGCCGCAGGAAGCGATAGGTGCTCCGGGCGGTGGGGTCCATGTGGGGCTTCATCACCCCCCAGCGGCGGCCGATCTCATAGGGCCCCGGACCGCTGGCCAGTTCAGGGTAGCCCACGAACCACGAGGTGGTGTGTCCTGGCATGTCGAACTCCGGGACCACTCGGATGCCCCGGTCGCGGGCGAAGGCGACGATCTCCCGGATCTCGTCCTGGGTGTAGTAGTCCCCGTCGGAGCCCAGCTCGTGCAGCTTCGGGTAGCGGCGGCTCTCGACCCGGAAGCCCTGATCCTCGGAGAGGTGCCAGTGCAGGACATTGAGCTTGACCGCCGCCATCCCGTCCAGGTTCCGCCTGATGACCTCGGGGGGGATCCAGTGACGGCAGGCATCGATGAGCAGACCCCGCCAGGGGAAGCGGGGGGCGTCCTCGACGACCACGGCCGGGATGCCGAACCCCTCCCCGTCGCTGTGCACCAACTGCAGCAGGGTCTCCATCCCCCGCAGGACCCCGACCGGGGTGGCCGCTTCCAGTTCGGCCCGCTCCGGGCCCACGGTCAGTCGGTACGACTCGTCCCCGGTCCAGCTCTGGACCTTCTCCCCCGGACCCTCGCAACGGATGAGCAGGGTCGCTCCGGCCGTGCCCGCGGCCTGCCGGCCGGGCAGGGAGATGACCCCGGTGCGGTCGGCGATCCGGCGCTCCAGGCGCTCCACCGCCCGCTCCAGCCGCGGTTCGGTATAGCCGGTCAGCACGGCATAGAAGCCGCCGTCGACCGCCAGCCGACCGGACCGGAGCTCCAGGCGGCTCGGCCACGGGACCAGGTCGAGACCGGCCCGGGTGGACGGGTCGTCCACGCCGGTGGTCTGACCGGTCGCGGTGAGCGGTCGCCCCGCCGTCAGGGACATGTTCAGCAAGACGAAGCAGACGAGCGTGGTTCGTGACATCGCTGTGGGCCTCGGTCAGGGGTCCTGCGGATACCGAACGATGAGGCCAGTATAGAGCAGACTCCGGCCTCAGCCCACTGAATGCAACGCCACCCGGTTCCCTGGGGAATGGATGTACCGCCTGGACGTCGGCTGGGGGGGATCAGCTCCCGGCGGGTCGGAC
Source organism: uncultured Gemmatimonadota bacterium (assembly GCA_964447955.1). Classification (GTDB taxonomy): domain Bacteria; phylum Blakebacterota; class Blakebacteria; order Blakebacterales; family CAYUVJ01; genus CAYUVJ01. The sequence continues at coordinate 1,450 of CAYUVJ010000110.1, read as the reverse complement.
TGGACCGCCGAGACCGAGCGGGCGTAAGGTGGAGCCAACGACCCAGCAGGAAGGACCCCGATGCCGGACCATGGCCGCTGCCAGGACTGCCGCTACTTCGAGCCCGTGACCTCGCAGGGACTGGTGGCCCAGAAGGTCAACACCGGTCGCTGCCGCCGCAACGCCCCGCTGCCGGTCTATCTCTCCGGGGTCATGGCGGTGCGCCGGGACGCCGACCACTGGCCCCTGGTCCGTCCCGAGGACTGGTGTGGGGAGTTCCAGCCAGCCTAACAACAGCCCCCGCCGACCGAGGCCGGCGAGGGCTTCCTGTGACGTCCTCTCCGATCGTTCAGATCTTCTGGACCTTGTCGGCCGCCGGACCCTTGGTGCCCTGAACGACCTCGAACTCTACCTTGTCGCCCTCTTTGAGGCTCTTGAAGCCCTCGCCGAGGATGGCCGTGTGGTGTACGAAGCAGTCCTTCGAATCGTCATCGGGAGTGATGAAACCGAACCCTTTGGAGTCGTTGAACCACTTCACGGTACCTTTTGCCATGATTCCTGTGATCCTCTGCTGCGGAGCCGGATGGCTCGTGGTACGCCGTCGTAACGACCGGCATCAAATGACGCGCTGCGTACACCGGCACCAGGTAATGGAGGGACCGGGGCAGGAGAGGTCGTCCCGATCCTCTATCGCGAGTTGCTGCGGGTACTGCATCGACGTCTCGACGATGTCGAGATAATCCCCGGAAATGGACCGCACCGCCAGCGGAAAAGGAACGGCGCCGACGGAAAGCCGGCGCCGCTCGTCACCTCCGGCTGGGGGGAGAAGAGGTCATTTGGTCTTCATCTTGGCCTTGATGTCGTCCGGGATCGCGTCACGGTGCAGGGTCAGCAGGTCGAACTTGGCCCGAATGTAATTCTCCGACATGTAGATGTGCCCGCCGTAGGGCCCGGTGTCCCCCCAGGAGTTCTTCACCCGGTAGAAGAGGTCGCCCTCCTCGTCCTGGGCGATCCCCACGATGTGCATCCCGTGGTCGTCGGTGGTGGTCCAACGGTCCCACATCTCCTGCCGGTCGTCCTGGGAGATGGTCTCCCCCTCCTTCCAGACGGCGTATCCGGCCCGCTGGTCGAACTCCCGTTCGCTCATGTCCCCGCCGAAGACCACGGTGTAGCCGCTCTCGACGGCCGACCGTAGCATCCGCATCACATCGTCGACCGGCAGGTTCCAGACCTCGTCGTTGTGGACCCAGTTGTCGGGCACCATCAGTTCCACCGGGGTGTAGAACGGCATATGGGAGTACGAAGTTATCTCTATGTAGGCGGCCGGATCGATCCCCAGCACGGAGGCGGCGAACTGACGGGGGGTAAGCGGGCGGCCCCGGACCTCGATACGCTCCGGGAGGGGACCCAGATAGGCGTCCAGGATCGCCTCGTAACCCTTCTGCCACTTGGGGGTCGGCCCGGGACGGGA